>JAQVTZ010000003.1:0-19089 GCA_028699795.1 Clostridia bacterium
TTTCGAAGGTATTTTACGAAATCAAAGAGATATTACTTACCGAACTTGCAGAAAAAGAGCATCATGTCGATACCGCCACGCTTACAGCGGAAGTATGCAACAGATGTTGCGCCAATTGTAGCCATGCTGCAACTTGCAGAGAGGCTCTGGGAGGCTCGGATACTGGTGTTGTGGTGCAGGGATTGGTGCTTGCAGCACTAGATAACGGCAAGGCAACGATATTGGATACGCCGTCATTTTTGAGTTCTCGATGCAAAAAAATCAATGGGATGATCAGCGCGACAAACGATGTGATAGAACGGCACAAACAATTTTGTCAAAGGCGGGCGCATATTGATGAGGGTCGCGAGATGTTGGGCGAGCAAATGGGCGGTGTTGCCGAATTGATGGAAGAGTTAAAAGAAGAAATCAACAAAAAGCTGTCTTACGATACCGCTTTAGAGAATAAACTTATGGAAGAGTTGACCCGTTTTAACATTGGCGCAGTCGAGGCTGCCGTGTATCATGGAGGCGGTAAAGGCAAAACGCTTACATTGGTTGTAAAAGAATCGGATACGGGCAAACCCAAACTTACGGATACCATAAACGAGGTTATGGATTGCCAAATGCAAGTTGTGAAGTCAGTACCCGGGGTGGACGGCAAGGTCACTTTGCATTATGAGACGGCTCCTGTTTATTCTGTCGTATACGGCGAAAGAGAAATTGCCAAGGAAGAAGAAGAGATAAACGGCGACCGTCATAAGGTCATTAAGATATCGGAGGGCCGTGTGCTTTTAATTTTGTCCGACGGCATGGGTAGCGGCAAAAATGCCTGTAAAACAAGCGGGTATGCGCTTACATTGATTGAAAGTTTATATAAAGCGGGATTTGGCTACCAAACCGTGGTAGGCGCGGTAGGCAGATTGCTGAGTGTGCGGGATACGGAAGAGTTTAACGCATTGGATATTGCGGGGATTGACCTTTACAGCGGCGACGCCGACTTTATTAAGGCGGGAGGCCGCGAAAGCTTTCTCCTTACGGGAGGTATTGTCGAGGTAATCGAATGCGGTAGCCTTCCCGTGGGGATTACCGAAGAAACTGTTACCGTGGTAGAGCAAAGAAAACTTACGACCAACAGTTTTATTGTCATGGTGTCGGACGGTGTCATTGACAGCTTGGGCCGCGAAACCATCATCAAACTATTGGAAGAAACCGATACCGCCAATCCCGATGCGATTGCCGAAAATATGATTTCCAATGTCAAAAGGTTGTCGGGAGAGACCGTCCGTGACGATGCCAGCGTTTTGGTAGCGAAGATTTTTAAGAACAGTGTTTAGAGTGTAGTGGTGGAGTTAGTGATAGATTTAGTTTGGAGTGTGGAGGGTGGAGTTATGGATAAATAAAAATTACAAATTACAATGTACAAATTACAAATGTGGATTAGAGTTTATTGTGGCTTGTGCGGCATAAAACCGCCTATTTTCCTCGACAATAGCGCTGCTATTGCCTTCGTCAAAACGGCGTTTTTCTACTCGAAAATCCATCCGAAATTCCTCGAAGGGTGCTTAGAGGTACCCAATTTGTACATTGTAATTTGTAATTTAATTCAGAATATTAAAACAGTCCCTCAATAACCCCGTCGTCCGAGATTGTCATTTTGACGGCGGCGGGTGTTTTGGGCAGGCCGGGCATCAACAGGATATTGCCGCAAACGGCAACGATAAACTCGCTTCCAGCGCGGACATAGAGGTCCCTCACCGTAAAATCAAACCCTTGCGGCCGACCGAGTAAAGCGGGATCCGCCGAAAAAGAATATTGCGTTTTGGCAATACACACGGGCAAATTGCGGAATTCGGATTGGTTAATGAGTTCGGATTTTGCCTTGGCTTCGGGTGTGTAAATAATTTTGCCCGCGCCGTAAATCTTGGTGGCTATCGCTTCTATTTTGGATTCGATATCGGCATCCAAAGAATAGGTAAAAGTGGGGCTTGCGGGTTCTTTGCTTTTGCAAAGCGAAGCAACTTCTTGCGCAAGTCCTTCACATCCCGCGCCGCCGTGCGCCCAACACTCAGCCACAAATGCTTTTGCGCCCAACTTTTCGGCTTCTTTTTGGATAGTAGAGATTTCGGCATCCGTATCTGTGGTAAACCTGTTAATTGCAACGACGACAGGCATCCCAAAATGGTCTTTGAGATTATGGATATGTCCTGCAAGATTGACGATACCCTTTTCTAATGCTTCGATGTTTTGGGCGTTAATGTTTTCTTTAGGGCAGCCGCCGTTATATTTCAGCGCGCGTGCGGTGACCACCAGCACGACGGCGGACGGCTTAAGATGGCTGTTGCGGCATTTAATATCAAAAAACTTTTCTGCCCCGAGTTCGGCGCCGAAACCCGCTTCGGTTACAACGATATCGGCAAGGCTTAGGGCAAGTTTCGTCGCTCTTACGCTGTTACACCCATGGGCGATATTGGCAAAGGGGCCGCCATGAATAATGGCGGGTGTGGCTTCCAGCGTCTGCACAAGATTGGGGTATAAGGCGTCTTTTAATACAATTGCCATGGGGTCTGCCGCGTTCAGTTGTTTTGCGCGCACAATTGCACCTTTGTTATCATATCCTATTACAATATTCCCAAGTCTTCGTTTCAGGTCACTTAAATTTTCGGACAAGCAGAGGATTGCCATAATTTCGGAGGCGGCTGTAATGACAAACCCGTCTTTGCGGGGAATGCCGTTTATGTCGCCGCCCAAAGCGCAATCTATCACACGCAACGCGCGGTCATTCATATCGAGGCATCGTTGCCACTCTATACGGTCGAGATTTAGATCCAGTTCGTTGCCTTGCTTAATATGATTGTCGATGAGTGCCGACAGCAGATTGTTGGCGGTAGTGATTGCGTGAAAGTCTCCTGTGAAGTGCAGGTTGATGTCTTCCATAGGAATTACTTGGGCGTAACCGCCTCCGGTCGCGCCGCCTTTAACGCCGAACACGGGTCCTAAAGAGGGTTCACGCAGGGCAAGACATACCTTTTCGCCGATGCGCGATAAGCCGTCCGCAAGCCCTACCGATACGGTTGTTTTGCCTTCGCCAAAGGGCGTGGGATTGATGGCGGTCACAAGTATGAGGCGTCCTTTCATTTCGGAAGAAGGCTCTTTGGTGAGTTTTGCTTTATGCTTTCCGTACAATTCGATATGGGCTTCATCTATGCCGAGTTTTATCGCGATGCGGGAAATTGGTTGGGGCGTCACGCGACGCGCAATTTCGATATCGGTCAACGCTTTGCTTTGTTGTTTGCCGTGTTCTTTCTTATTCATGAAGCTCTATTCCTAACCTAAAATTTAATTGTTTGTTTCTTCTTTGACAACCGTTTTGCCCGACTTTCTGGATTCTTCTGCAAGAAAAGCGGTTTTGTGGCTTTCGAGCGTGGTCTCTAGCAAGGAAAGACGGGGATTCTTGATTCCTTTTTCTAAAAAATCTACGAAGTCGCGGATAATCATCCTATCGCCGCCGAGGTGGCCCAAAAGCGCGGTTAGCCGTCCTACTTTGACGGTTTTGGTAGGACCTCCGAACACGCTCACGCGGAACTTTCCGTCTTTGTCGTTGCCGAAGATTTCGCCTTGGGTGCCATAGATATGGATACGACGAAAACAGTCTTTGCTGAACGCGGTCATGGTAAGCGTTGCCGTGACGCCGTCCTCGAGTTTCATATTGACTACTTGGTTCTCCATTACATCGTTGTCGCTTCTGTAAACGCACCTGCCGTAAGGCGAAGTCTTGAGCGCCTCTTTCAGTTCTTTAATAGAAGCGTGAGGTTTGCCTGTGACAAGGGTTTTGTTGACAATCATTTTGGGTATCGTATAACGCGTGACGCCGTAATAGATTTTGCGCACATCAAAAGGACAATCTGCCCTGTGGGCGCATCCGTCCAAACAATAAGCCGTACTGCCTTCGGGCGCATTTTGCGGCAAAAACAGTTTGCGGGATCCGTTGCTGTTTAGGCTGACACATTTTTTGCCCGTAAAGTAATAAATAATATCCAAATCGTGACAACATTTTGCAAGAATCGAGGGGGAAGTTTCGGACTCTTTGCGCCAGTTTCCGCGTACATAGCTGTGACTATAATGCCAATAGCCGATATTCTCGGTTTGGTTGATGCCGACGATTTCGCCAATCGCGCCGCTGTCCAACACCTTTTTGATTGCATTATAAAATGGCGCATAGCGCAGCACATGACAAACGACTACTTGCAAATCTTTCTTTTTGGCAAGATGATAAAGAGTTTCGCACTCTTCGTATACGGGCGATACGGGCTTTTCGAGAAGAATATGGTAACCCGCTTCTAAGGCTTGCATGGCATGCCCGAAATGGTCTCTGTCTTGTGTCGCGATAATAATGGCGTCGGCAAGTTTGCCTGCCGCGAAAAACTCTTTGTCGCTGCTGTAAGCCGCCGATTGCGGCAGACCGAATGCTACGCGCTTGCTTTCTAGCACACTTTTATTTTTTTCGCACAACGCGACGATTCGGGCGTCTTTGTTTTTGGAAAGTTGATATGCGTAAATTCTTCCGCGGTTGCCAAGACCGATAATCGCTACTTTTAACATAAGTACACTCCGTTTTATCCTATATTATTCTGCCGTCATTCTATCACCAAACAGGTAAAATGTCAATGATTCGGCGGGATTCGGCATACGCTACCATTGCCCAAAAAATGTCACGCTCTATCTTACTGCCGCATATATTGGGCGGGGGATTCTCATGGAAAACGATTATATGGAAACTCTGGCAAGAGCCTACAATTCGCGTCTGCATTCCGTCCCGAATTCCGCCAATCTTTCGCTATTGGAGGAAGCAGGCGAACTCGTCGAAAGACAAATTTCTTGTATCGACCAGATCATGTCGGTATACAAACAATCCAACCGTTCTTTGGCCTATCTCAAAAGTCTGAAACAGGCGACCGAAAGAGAGCTGATTTCGCTGGGCGCAAGAAATAAGGTGCCGAGTTATGCGCTACCCTCGCAAGAGAAAAGCCGCAACCCGTTCAATAGTCTCATTGACCTTCAGATAGACTTGTTTATCACATTGGACACTCTAAAAGAGGAGGGCGCGGAAATCGATTGTCTGCTTGCCCGCGAAACGCGCGCGCTGGGATTATTCGGTTTGTTGCGATAGCGAAAAGAGTTCTTGCCAACGCTCCTCGTCTGCAAGATGGAGTAAGACAATTTTGCGGCTCCATTTGTTCAGCCGCGTCTTGTAGCGGTTGTCTTCTACGGCGCGCGCGGCGCGCACGGTGGCGGCGCTTTCTTTGTGCTCCCACGAACATTCCGCTTTGTTAAGATAGTCGGCAATTTCCTTTGGAAGGGTTCCCACCTCATAAATCGCAGTCGGTTGATAAGTTTCGCAAAAATAGCGAACGGTTGCGGCAAAGGCGGTATTGGCGCAGTCTGCGTCTTCCGTAAGTTGCGCCGTTGCAATCACGCTCTCGCCTTTATAGAAGAATTGATAACCGTGTTCTGCGAGCAGCAGGAGGCTGTTATCGGGTAAGTCATCCAATTCTAAAAGATCTAAACTGCCGGTAGTGGCGTTGGGGAAAGGCGGCAAATACACTTCTTCCGCGGGCATATCGAACTTTGATGCCTCCAAAGTGTCTCCCATTTGTAAAAATCCGTCTTCCGTATCAAAACTTCTGCCGCAAAAGGCGCGCATTCGCGCGGCGGTACCCGCGACCAGCATAACCGTTGCTTTGGGCACCCCGTATTTTTCGAACAGTTCGATAGACTGTTTGCCCACAAGACTTCGCAGCTTGACCGTGTCCGCTT
The DNA here is from genome assembly GCA_028699795.1 of Clostridia bacterium. GTDB lineage: Bacteria > Bacillota > Clostridia > Christensenellales > DTU072 > Firm-09. The sequence continues at coordinate 5,797 of JAQVTZ010000003.1, forward strand.
CGGGAGAAGAGACAACCAGCGTCTCCACGATGCCGTCTTCTACAATACTTATTTCGGAGACACGATCGCCGAGTATCGCGGTAATCATGGCCTCGCTTAATTTGCGCGGCGCGGGTATCTGTTGCATAAAAGAATCGATTTCAATCGGATTATCGATGGTTTTGTCGCAAGCAAGGCGCAACCCCTCCGCAATGTCTTTTGCCGTAAAAAAGCGGTAGTCAAGTTCGGTAGGAGCGAGCATCGGCGCGACGATTTTGCATCTGCCGCATACGCCTTTGCCGCCGCACGGAAAACGGAAGCCCTCGTTTTCGAGAGCTTCGCGAAGTTTTTTGGAGGGTGTAGGATAAACTTTTATTTTCATAATCTTTACTCTTAAATGAAACGGATTTCGACCGCGTCGATTTCGACGGTAGGCGTTTTGCGAATGGTCTGCACCGAAGAAATGGTAACGGGCGCTCCCGTATAATCTTTGATATACATATATCCGCCGTTGTTGTCTATGGCGACACCCGAACCTATTGTTAGATTGAACCCATTGGTTTCGATATTAAACACCGAGGTAAATACGGTATCCGCGGGGATTTCGGCATCGCCATTCAAAACCAAAATATCACCGTTGCGGAAGCTGGGGTAAGCAAAGGCAGATAATGTAGCCTGTGTGATGACGCCGCTCACATTAAATACTCTGGGCGCGATAATCGTAGCGGCGTTTTCGGGAGCAGCAAGAATCGCTGCATATTCGCGCAAAACGGAGTTGGGACTTTTGTTATATAAGGACGCCTTTTGTTCGGGGGATGCCGAACTCAAATTGACATTATAAACACCCAATTGGATTAACCGATAAAGATTGGTGTCTTTAATTGTGGTCGTGAGAACGGTGGGGACGGCGGTTAGTAAGGTATCGGAAGGGATAATGCTGATAACACCGCTGTCATAATTTTTGAATACATCGGCGACCGTGAGGTCGGCAATTGCTTGATTGAGGTCGTTGGAGTTGAGTTTAACATCGCGAAGCGCTTTAATGATGGGCTCGGAATTTTCGTCTACAGTAATGAGTTCGCCAATTGTGGTGTCCGCGAGGATGCCGTCCATGTTGTCGGAAAGCTCGGTCATTTGGATGACGCCCAGCTTTTGCATAAACTTACTGCTGCGGGGTTTGGATAGGTCTGGGTCGTCTTCGTATACCACCGTAATAAACTTGTCCAATGTCTCGTCGCCGAGGTCGGCAAAAGCTGCAGTAAGCTGTTTGTCGAGAAAAGCTTCGTCTTCAAAAAGCGGAAACTCGGGAAACTCTACGCCAAAACTTTCTTGCAGGGTGCGTACTTTGATGCTGTCAATGATGCATTGCGGAAGGTCGGGAAAAGTGCTTGCGCGTATCACTTCGACATCGATTTCTAACGAAGAAGCGATGTTGGAAGACAGCGCGCTGTAACCGATGGCTTCTTCTATTTCGGCAATGGTTGCAGAATCCAGTTTTTGGAATTGAGAATAGACTTGTTTGCCGTAATCGAGGAGGGACATGGCGCGGAGCTCGTCAGATAAATCTAAATCGGGGACCTTATCGCCCACTTTGTCTTCGATGGTACCTACCATTCCGGCTTTTGTGAGCATAATATACCCCGTGAGCGCGATACCGCCTACGGCAAGTACCATGCCCACTACAATAGATATTAGTACTGTGGTCAGCCATCTGATAGGTTTCATGGTGTCCTCCTGTTACGATTGAGAACCGGGGAAGAGCTTCGTAAGGATATTTTGGAGATTGATTTTTTCTACAATATAAGTGTATATAAAGTTATTTTGCATGACAAACTTGGTGAGATAAGAGCGGTCTATCGCGGTCATTACGGGTTCCATAAAAGTCATGTTCTGCATGATTTGTACCAGTGTTACGACAACAACGACAATAACGGCGCCCATCGCAAGCCCGAACGCAAACCCCAACAACTTGTCTAAGAAATGCGCGACATAAAGGCTTGAGATCGCTTTGCGAAGCAGTTTCATTAGAATAGCCATAATAATACGCAACAAAATGAGAAGAACAATAAAGGTGCCCGCCATGATAATAATGGAGGAAATCGAAAAGGTAATGGCATCCACCAAGTAAATATGGTCTACTTCTTCGTTTTGCAATGCATCCTCTATCATGGGCTTAATAAGTTTGTGAAGATTGAATTTTTCGTAAACGGTGCCTTCAAAAATATATTCGTAAGGCATCGCCGTACCGTCTTTGTCGCAAAGGAGTTGGTCGGGAGTTTCGGGGTCGTTATCGTAATCGTCATAGAATAAAGTGGTATAAGAACCCGGGAGCTTGGCCCCTATAGGTTGTTCTAGCGCGCTCATCAATTGGTTGTCCAGTTTGGTACCGTCTATAATAAGTTTGGATACGGGAGAAACCAGCCAAATCGAAAGGCCGAGCACGGCTACCGCTGTAATGAGACCGAGCGACATTTTTACAATGCCTTTTTTGGCGCCCACAACGGCGAATAGTAACAATGTTGCTACCAGTAGCACATCGATAGCGAGACCGATGAGCATATTGGTATCGAAACTTACAGCATTTAACAACATAATGACGAACTCCTTAAATCCTTAACGCTAATAATCATTGGTAATTTGGACACATTATATCATACGCGCGTAATAAAAATCAAGTGATGCTATAAATTATTAAATAGAATATATTGGGGGCTTCGAGGGAATAATAGGCGCATGGAGCAAAGAAACGCCTTATGGATATCCCCGTAATTCTTTGCATCGGTTCGTCCGGTGTCAGCGGAGACAGTCTCGGACCCTTGGTCGGCGAGCTTTTAAAAGAAAAATACAATATCAAAGCCTATGTGTACGGCAGTCTGTCAAAACCGGTAAACGGCATCAATTATGAAAGATATGTGGATTTTATCCAAGAAAAGCACTCCGCAAGTTTCATTATTGCGGTAGACGCCTGTGTGGGTGAACGCAAGGATGTGGGAAAAGTGAAGCTGTCTGCGAAAGGACTTTCGGCGGGCGGCGCCCTCAATAAGAATTTGCGCAGGGTGGGCAATATCGGTATTTTGGGTGTGGTAAGCGAAAAACAAAATGACAACCTTATGTCATTGATGTCCGTCCCGTTTTTGTTTGTAGATGAGATGAGCAAAACTATCGCGGCGAAAATCAATAACTTGATAACCGTTTGGGAGCGTGTTTCAGCCAAAATCATGAAATAAACACAAAACACACACTTTGGAATTGCAAAAACGCGCAAATAATGATATAATCACTTAAATCGATTTTCATTGAGGTTTTAATGAACAGTAATAGAAGAACATTGATTGTTATCGGGATTATTATTGTTGCCGTTGTCGTACTGGCAATTGTGTTAACCAATACCGGCAAACAGGTGCCCGAACTTTCTTACAGCGAACTAATAGAAGGGATTCAGTTGCAACCCGACGGAGAAGGGCAGTATCCCGAAGGCAAATCCAAGATAATAGGTGTTTTATTCGTAAGCGACTACAATGTCAATATCCTATTTATAGAAGACGAAGAACATTTCGAAGAATTTAAAAAGGGTAAGTTTAAGTCCGCGACCGGCGTTGTTACATACCGCAACGCGCTGACGCTCGCAATCGAAAACTATGTGGCCGAAAACGAAGACGCGGACCTTCCTTATCTAAAGTTGAACGACCCCGATGACAGGTCCTTCCTTTCTTACTTGTTCCCTGCATTTATTCTGCTTATGGTTTTGGGCGTCGCTGTATTTATGATGATTTCGATGCGGGGCGGCGGCAAAGGCGCGAACAACGCGATGAACTTTGGAAAAACCAAAGCGCGCGTCGCGGCGAATGTCAAAGTAAAATTTACGGATGTCGCAGGCGCCGAGGAAGAAAAAGAAGAATTAAAAGAAATCGTAGAATTTTTAAAATACCCCAAAAAGTTCCGAACTGTGGGCGCACGGATACCCAAAGGCGTGCTTTTGGTGGGCCCTCCCGGTACCGGCAAAACTTTATTTGCGAAGGCGGTTGCGGGGGAAGCCAGTGTACCGTTTTTCTCGATAAGCGGCTCGGACTTTGTAGAAATGTTTGTGGGTGTGGGCGCAAGCCGTGTCCGCGACCTCTTCCAACAGGCAAAACGCAACCAACCTTGTATTGTATTTATAGACGAAATTGACGCCGTAGGCCGTAAGCGCGGCGCGGGGCTCGGCGGCGGCAATGACGAACGCGAGCAGACACTCAACCAACTGCTTGTGCAGATGGACGGATTCGACGAAAACGACGGCATTGTCATTATGGCGGCCACCAACCGTGCAGATGTACTCGACCCCGCTTTACTGCGACCGGGACGCTTTGACCGTCAGGTTTTCGTCAATATTCCCGATGTCAAAGGCAGAGAAGCAATTTTCCGCATACACAGCCGCAACAAACCGCTCGCACCCGATATCGATTTCAAGATTCTTGCAAGGCTTACAACGGGCTTCAGCGGCGCCGATATCGAAAATCTTCTTAACGAAGCCGCTATTTTGGCAGCGCGCAATAACCGCACCATTATTATTATGAAAGATGTGCAAGAAGGCATCAACAAGGTGATTGCGGGGCCCCAAAAGAAATCCCGAATTATTACCGAAAAGGATAAGCGGATTACCGCATATCACGAGGCGGGTCATGCGTTGGTCGGCAGACTGATGAAAGAATGTGATGCCGTACAAGAAGTATCCATTATCCCCCGCGGTATGGCGGCAGGCTATACGATATCAAGACCTAAGACGGACGACAGTCATGTAACCAAAAACCGTCTGAACGACGAGATAGCAATGATGCTAGGTGGAAGAGCTGCCGAGGCAATCGTCATACAAGATATTTCTACGGGCGCATCGCAAGATATCAAGCAAGCCACATCGACAGCTCGCCGCATGGTGACGGAGTGGGGAATGAGTGAATCGATTTCCAATACCTATCTCGGTGGTGAGCAAGAAGTCTTTATCGGGCGCGATTATCAGACACAGGCAAGCTATAGCGATGATACCGCCGCCTTGATAGACAAAGAAATCAAAAGGATACTGGATAATAATTATGAACGCGCGCTGAAAGCATTGCGCGCCAATGAAGACAAACTACACGCGATCGTCAGGCTCTTGTTCGAGCGCGAAACCATTTACGGCGACGAGTTGGACATGGTTCTCGAAGACAAATCTTTTGAGGAAGTCAACGCCTATATTGATGAAAAACAGAGAAAACTGGAAGAGCTTGCCAAAGAAAGAGCAAGGCAACAAGAGGAAGCCGCCCACCCCAATCCTTTAGGCAATCCCAAAGATTTTATTGTACCCGAGGTCCTCGTAATGCCTCTTCCCGAAAACACCGCCATCACTTTGGAGCCGAAACAGGACGATAAAGATAAACACTCCGAAAAAGAGGAAAAGGAAAATGACCCCAACTCCGAAAAGGAAGACAATTCCAACTCCGAAAAGGAAGACGATAAAAAATAAGACTTTTAGACGCAACAAAAAGGGTTTCTCATAATGGGAAACCCTTTTTTAGTGTAAATAAAATTACAAATAAGGATACCGTATTTTGTGATATCCTTAGGGCGATAGCGAATTCATGGTTTACAAGCTCTTTAGCACTTCGCTTACGGTCTTCATGTCGACTTTGCCCGCGTATTCCGCCTTAAAGTGTTTCATGACGGAAGGAAGGGATTTGTTTTCTAAAGAGAGAATAATTTCTTTGATTTCTTCTGCCGACATCATTTGCGGAAGGTACTTTCTGACGGTTTCCAATTGCTTGTCAAGTGAGGCAACCGTTTCGGTTCTTCCCGCTTTTTCAAAGGCAAGCCGTTCTTCCAGCAGTTCTTTTTCGGTTTTTTTCAGGACGGTCAAAACATCGGCTTCGTCGAGCGCGTCGCCTTTTTCTCTCTTTTCAATGGTAAGCAACATCAATTTGTTAATGACTACATTTAATGCATTTACGGCATCGGTGTCGCGGCGCTTCATCGCTGCTATTTTTTCTTTTTTTAAGTCGTTAAGCGTCATGTGAGGGTGTCTCCTTTCTATAGAATTTTATTTGTCATTTACATACATCAAAGGACGGGGTGTATTCGGGTTTTGCCGAGGTGAGTTCTTGCGTAAAAATATCGGAAAACCCTAAGGATTGCGCCCTTGCAACAACCGCCTTGTATTCGATAGGTTTTAAGGTGCGCGGAAGCCTGTTGCAATGGGGAACAGGCGTGAACTGCGACATCAGGCTGAGTGTGACGCCGTTCCCGAAGTTTTGTTTAATAAGTTCCAATACGCCCAAGCTGTTATCTAATTCTTGCGGCAACACAAGGTGTCTGATGATAGCGCCTTCTTGCAGAATGCCTTCCGCATCGTAGCGGTTTGACTTTTGTGCAAGCATTTCGGCAATCGCTTCCGTTGCGCAATCGGGATAATCGGGTCTTCCGCTGAGCTCTTCCGCCAAGGCTTTGCAGGAATACTTAAAGTCGGGCAGATAGATATCGACATAATCCTTTAGAGAGCGGATAATTTCTTTTCGCTCATATCCCGAGGTGTTGTATACGATGGGGATACGGGGACGGTAAAGGTTTAAGGCCTGTTTGATTTTGTCCGAATAATGCGTGGGCGTGACAAGATTGATGTTGTGCGCGCCCTCGTCTTCCAACTTTCTGAATAGCTCCGCAAGTTGTAAAGGTGAGTAAGTTTTTCCTTGCGGATAGCGGCTGATGAGATAGTTTTGGCAATAGATACATTTCATTGTACAGCCGCCGAAGAAGATTGCGCCGCTTCCCCTTGCGCCGCTGATGGGCGGCTCTTCGTAAAAGTGCAGGGCGGCGCGGTTGATAATCATTTGGGAAGGCGAAAGGCATAAACCTTTCGCGGTATCTCTGTCGACCCTGCACATATTGGGGCAAAGCACGCATTTGCTCAAAACGCCAACTCTCCCATAACAAGATAGGTGACCAAAGCCAAAACACCGACAACCAACACTTGCGAAGCAAGATAGATAATTAAAGAGTATTTGCCCGGTATCGAGAAAAACGCGTGCCATTTGCCGTCGAGTTTGGGCAGCAGAGACTTTTTATTTCGATAAAAAAGATGGCCGATTGTGGCACCCAACATAAAAAACCAAAAGAAAGGCAATAAGGGGAAGTAATCCGCCGTCCACCAATCATAATCGAACACAAAAAGACCGGCGATACTACTGTCTGTCTCAACCGTGGCGTAATTTTGGATAACATCACTAAGAGGGACATTATAAATACTGTTTAATACAAATGCAATTATCGTGACTGCAAGACACACCGCAGGCAATACCCATTTGTTTTTGCGCCGATTGATAAGTCTCATGACAAATTCGATAACAGCATACAGAAGAATGCAAGAGGCGAGGCAATGCAAGACCCCGAACAAAATAAAGGCATCCCCGATTTCCAGCACATATTGTACGATATAAGTTACTCCCGACAACGCGACGGCAACGATACCCAGTTTCAGGCCCCGTGCAAAATTGTTTTTGCTGAAAGCTGTACAGATACCCGATACAAAGAAGAATACAAAAACGAAAAAAGGCCACCAGAAATTGCGAAGGGGGCTTGTAAAATAAGTCTGCGCGAAGTCGGCAAATCCGACAAGAGAGGGATTGCCGCCCTGTTGCCAAAGATAACCGAACATATAGGCGCTATCGTACATGAAGTGGTCCCATACGACCATAATGATGGCAAAACCGCGTAAAAAATCCAACTCCCACGCTCTCGGGTGACGAATTTTTTTAGGAGAAAGCGAATGGTTGTCTTTTGCTCCTTCTGTAATTGTCCCCGCATCCGTTTTAATCATAAATTCTTATACTCCACTTTATCGGGTACGGCCCTGCCGCCTATCATGCGGTAGACCTCGAACCTATCGCTGTATTCGTGGATTAAGGTGTCCTTTTCGATAGCGCTATAATAAATTTTTGGCCTTTCGGAAAGTAGGGCGTCTTTTTCGTAATAGTCTCTGTCGTGTCCGCGCGGCACATTGTTTTCTTGGCGGCGGCTGTATTCATCTCTTGATACGGGACGCCTGTATTCCGTTTCGTCTTCGTATCGGCGTGTTTCGCGACGCGCGCTACGCGGAGGAGCTTCCCGTTCGTCTTCTTCGTAATCTTCTTCTTGGGGTTTTTTCCATATCGGACGCTTAAAGCCTTCCGCTACGCTTTCGGCGGGTTTTTCGAACAGATGCTTGATGGTAATCAGTAAAGCGCATAGCACGGTCGCCGCAAAACCCGCAAGATAGATTTTGCTGTCAATCGAGCCCGAGAACGGGTCGAATTTGAAAACAAGATAGAGAATTGCGCCCAGTAACGCGTAAAAGAAAGGCACCCACAGTCCCAAAAAGACCATGACGCTTGCAAGAAATTTAATAAGGGCGGAAAGGATGAACACCAAAGCCCTTATTGCCGAGCCCAATATCAGGCCCCCGACACAACCTCTGGCTTTTCCTAATTTACTCATATCACTTGATAATATCTACTCCCATGTATCCTTTTAGCACTTCGGGAACGGTGACGCTGCCGTCTGCGTTCTGGTAATTTTCGAGTATGGCCGCAACCGTTCTGCCAATGGCAAGGCCGCTGCCGTTAAGTGTGTGCACCAATTTTGTTTTGCCGTTCTCGTCGCGGTATTTAATATTTGCTCTGCGCGCTTGAAAATCTACAAAATTGGAACAGCTCGATATTTCTAAATATTTGCCGTAAGAGGGCATATATACTTCGATATCATAAGTTTTCGCGCTCGAAAAGCCCACATCGCCGCTACATAAGCATACCACGCGGTAGGGCAGCTTAAGAAGCTGCAAAATGCGTTCGGCGTCGCGGGTAAGCGCTTCAAGCTCTTCCCAACTTTTGTCGGGATGCGAAAACTTGACGAGTTCGACTTTGTTAAATTGATGTTGTCTGATAAGCCCGCGCGTGTCTCGGCCCGCGCTGCCCGCTTCGGCGCGGAAGCATGCGGAATAGGCGCAGTACTTTATCGTAAGATCGTTTTCTTTCAAAATCTCGTTTCGGTGAAGGTTGGTTACCGGTACTTCCGCAGTAGGAATTAAATAATAATTGGTGTCTTTAACGGCAAACATGTCTTCTTCGAATTTAGGGAGTTGCCCTGTGCCGTACATGCTGTCGCGGTGAACCATAAAGGGCGTAAACACTTCTTGATAGCCGTTCGCGGTATGGGTGTCTAACATCAGATTCATCACAGAACGCTCTAAACGGGCGCCCAAACCATGATATACGGTAAACCTTGCACCCGTAATCTTGGCGCCTTCGGCCGCCGAAATCAGATTAAGGTTTTCGCCCAGTTCCCAATGGGGAAGGGGGTCGAAGCCGAATTCGCGAGGGGCGGAAAAGCGGCGCACCTCTACATTTTCGTTGCTGTCTGCACCGTAAGGCACCGAGTCATCTATTAAGTTGGGAATGGTGTACATCAGTTCGGCAAGGCGCGCCTCGATTGCCGCAAGTTGTTCGTCCAACACTTTAATTTTGTCGGACTCTTCCTTCATTTCGGCAATGATAGAGTCGGCGTTTTGTTTGGCGCGTTTAAGCACCGCAATTTGGGAACTTGCGGCGTTTTTGCGCGCTTTGCGCGACTCGACCTCTTGTATGGTAGCACGCCTTTGAGCGGCAAGTGTGGTGACCTCGGTAAGGTCTATCTTGCTGTTGCGTTGTTTTAGCTTCGCTTCGACTACATCTATGTTTTCGCAAACGAATTTGAGATCCAGCATATATGTCCTCCGTAATGGTACTGTTTTCCTTGGTAATAACAATCGTCGTAAGTTGGGAACAGGGGAACACCTGTTTTACTTACCGTACAATGTGTGCAACCACAATGTAGTTATTATTTTCTTTAAGGAACCACTTCATAATACGATTTAGAAAAGTGATACACTTCGTGCGTAAATCGGCTTTCCAACCATTCGGCTGTTTTTGCGCCTTTTCCGCCCAAATTCGTCTTTTTCCTCGATTCGTATCCCGATACGCCTCTTCGAAAAGTCACCGTATTTGGACGAAAAATTCATCAAATTCAGCTCGAAGTATTTATGAAGTGTTTCCTCAATAATTATATAGTATACTATGCTTGTCGTCAAAAAACAATAAAAAAATACGCGCTGCAAAGAAAGATAGGCAAATATGATTGTAAAAGTATCATTTGATGCTATAATTATAATACGGTAATATGGGTGTTTTGTTTTCATAAGGCAGACGGAACAGGTTTTGTCTTATGCTGTATGCATCGGAGAGAACATGGAACAACTGATGAAGGTATTACAAGGGTTTGCGATAAGCGGTTTGCCTGTTTCGTGCGAAAGGTATGGGCAGGGGCACATCAATGATACCTATTTGGTTGTGACAGATAATGGATGCCATTACATATTGCAACGCATCAATCATCATGTATTTCGGGATGTGCCCGCACTGATGAACAACATCGAGGGCGTTACTTCTTTCATTTTTAATAAACTGCAAGAGCAAGGCAAATCTGCAGGTAGAGCGTTAAGGCTCATCAAAACCGTTGACGGGCGAAGTTTTGGCTTAGAGGGTGGATGCTACTATCGTATTTATAATTTCATCGATAACGCCGAAAGTATTGAGATACCCTCTCATCCACACCTTATGTATTTATGCGGCAAAGGATACGGAAATTTCCAAAAACTGCTTAATGGGTATCCTGCGGATAGCCTTTCGGAATCCATACCTCGTTTTCATGACACAGAAGACAGATATGAAAAATTTTTAATTGCACAAAACAAAGACCAAGCGGGACGGGTATCAAAGGTCGCGCGCGAGATAGATTTCTACAAGACACGAGCAGCTTATTGCGGACAAATCAAGCGACTTATCGAAAGCGGAGAGATGCCGTTACGGGTGACGCATAACGATACCAAGCTAAATAATGTACTTATCGATTTAGAAAAAGATGAAGCAGCGGCGGTAATCGATTTAGACACCGTAATGCCGGGCAGTATCGTGTACGATTTTGGCGACGGCATACGATCGGGCGCCAATATGGCTGCGGAAGACGAGCAAGATCTAAGCAAAGTCGGGTTTAACATTGAGATGTATCGATCTTTTGCAGAAGGATTTTTGGACGAAGTCGGCGAGGTTGTAACCGAGGTCGAAAAACAGCATATGGCGTTCGGGGCATTGCTCATGACTTACGAATGCGGCATGAGATTTCTAACAGATTATCTCGAAGGGGATAAGTATTTTAGAATTCACAGAGAAGGTCATAATTTAGACAGAGCCCGAACACAAATGAAATTGGTAACAGAAATAGAAAAAAATATCGACGAGATGAACAGAATTGTGAGGAATTATGCCGATAAGAATAAGAGTTGCAGAACATATTAAAACCAAAGAGCTCCGCGAGAATATCGCAGGCGGAGACTGCCAACAACAAACGCTGGTATCCTATTATCACCAAAAAGACAAATTGGTGTTTGTATTTGATTGTGACGAAGTCAGTCCCGTTGTATTCGGTACGAAAGATAACGACAAGTTATACAAGGGCGATATCGTAGAACTGATGATTACTTTAGGAGCAAGCGAAAAATACTTAGAAGTAGGCGTCAATCCCGATAATCTTAAATACGCGGCGATTGTTGCCAATCCTGAGGGAACTGGCAAAGAGTTAAGTATCGAACGATTAGAGCATCATCCAATAGAAACTGAATTGGTAACCACCGAAGGGGGGTATATCGCAAAAATCGTCATTCCTATTGATTGGCTTAAAGAATTGGGCTGGACGCGGGAGGCAGCAAAGATCAATTTTTATCGGCAAGACTTTACCGCGGACGGAGAACTTAGATTGTATGCTTTTTCACCGACGCGTAGCGCGAACTTCCACAAAATTGATTCATTCGTGCCAATGGAAATTTTAGATTGAGAGGAGGGTAACATGGAAATTTTGGTAACGGGTGGAGCGGGCTATATTGCCACCCACACCGAAGTGGCGTTAATCGAAGCGGGATACAATGTTGTGGCGGTAGACAATTTTGTCAACAGCAATATCGATGCCGTCAATAAAGTAGAAAAGATAACAGGGCAGAAAGTTGTTTTTTATGAGGGGGATGTTTGCGATAAGGGATTCATGCGCAAAGTCTTTGCCGAAAACAAGATAGAGGCTGTCATCCACTTTGCGGGGCTCAAAGCCGTTGGCGAAAGCGTCGAAATGCCGTTGGAGTACTATCACAACAATCTCTTTTCCACAATTACATTGTTGGAAGTGATGCGCGAATACGGGGTAAAAAAGTTCGTATTCAGTTCTTCCGCGACCGTTTACGGCGTGCCCAACAAGGTACCGCTCACCGAAGACAGCGCATTGTCCGCCACCAACCCTTATGGAGCAACCAAGCTGATGATAGAAACCATTTTGCGCGACTTGTATACTTCGGATAAGGATTGGCATATTGTGCTTTTGCGTTACTTTAATCCCGTTGGCGCGCATAAGAGCGGGTTAATCGGCGAAGATCCCAAAGGCATTCCCAACAATCTTATGCCCTATATCGCCAAAGTCGCCGCAGGGGAGTTAGAAAGCCTTGTGGTGCACGGCAACGACTACCCGACACCCGACGGCACGGGGGTACGCGACTATATCCATATTACCGACCTTGCAGAAGGACATCTTGCGGCACTCGAACAGATTGACAGGTTTGGCGCAGAAGCGATCAATTTAGGCACGGGAAAAGGCTATAGCGTACTCGAGATGGTAAAAGCCTTCGAAAAAGCAAGCGGCCGCAAAGTTCCTTACCAGTTTGGTCCACGAAGAGCGGGAGATATCCCCACCTGTTACGCCAGTCCCCAAAAAGCAAAAAATCTGCTCGGATGGAAAGCAAAACGCGGCTTGGACGAGATGTGCAAAGACCTATGGCATTTCCAATCCAAACAGAAACAGCATTAAAAATTACAAATATGGAACAATAAAGTAAAGTCGTTGTTACAAATATAGGCTGTCGAAAACAAACGGCATTTGAATCTATAGCGTTTTTTCGCCTTATGACGCTTTTGCTTTTAACTTAGACGCAAAAGCGTACAGATTTGTTTTTGCTATTCAGGAACAAATCTTACGGCTCGCCTCACCTCATCGCGCTTTTGCTTTTAAATTAGATGCAAAAGCGTGCAAACGGTTGCACCGTTTGACGGTTCGGTTGTCGGACTCAAGCGGTTTTCGCTCCGCTCAAGATATAATTTTCCATAACTCCACTCTTCACATTCCACACCCCACACTAAATCTACCATATTTGTAATTTGTACACTGTAATTTGTAATTTGACTTCATCCTTATTTGTAATTT
>JAQVTZ010000003.1:19189-40782 GCA_028699795.1 Clostridia bacterium
TTCACATAATTTTTAACAAAAACGGTTGACAAACCGGTATTTGGTGTTATAATAATGTTAGCAGTCAAGCATAAAGAGTGCTAGCAGTAGCACAATCAGACTGTAAATTATTATAATAAAAAGGAGGTCCTATATGTTTAAAAATTTACCTTATTTCAGAAGCAATGTCGGTACTGATTTGTTCGACGGCTTCGACAACTTTTTCCGCGGCTGGTTTGACGATGATACGGTCATGAGAACCGATGTTCAAGAGAAAGACGGCAACTTTGTGCTCGATATCGAGCTGCCCGGTTACGACAAAGAGAATATCGGCCTCAGTCTGGATAACGGCTATCTGCTTGTATCGGCGAACAAGAGCGAAGAGAAGGAAGACGAGAAAAAAGGCCGTTACCTTCGCAGAGAAAGACGTTACGGAGCGGTGTCACGCAGCTTTTTTGTAGGCGACTTAAATGAAGAGGATATCAAGGCTTGCTTCAAAAACGGCGTACTCGAAATCACCTTCCCTAAAGAAGACACCAAAAAGATCGAAACCAAAAAAACCATTGCGATTGAATAATAGCACATAACAGTCTTACTTCCTCCTAAAACGCAAAGAAGGCGCCCACAAGCGCCTTCTTTGTTGTTTGGAAAGTGATACTTAATATAACGCGATTGTGATTGCAAACAGGCATTGTGCCGTATAATAGGTTGCGAGAATCAAATAGATTAAAACTCGTTTGTTTTTGATGCGACCGAATTCTCTTATGGCAAGCGATAAGTCCGATGCGGCAAACAGGATTGCCGCGATAAGCGACAAAATGCCTGCGGAGCCTCTATTATTCACGAATAGGTTGAGAGCGGACATGACCATCACCCCTAGAAGGGTGGCATAACTCAGCAAAGCGATGTTAAGCTTTTTTGCGTCTACAACTTTCATAAGCATTAGCGCGCCCAAAATTGCGGGGACCGCAAACATCACGGGTAACATATATAAGTTGAAAGGCGTAATGGATAAGAAGATTGCCGCAAAAGCAATATGGCCCACCGCAAAACAGAAAAATCCCAAAGCATTAAACAGCATCAGCTTCTTGTCTTGCGACAAGCCTTTCATGCACAAAAAGATATCTCCCAAAAGTCCTAAAATAAGCGCGCCCATCACGAATACGCCGTAAGCGGAGAAAGCGCCGTTTATATAGAGCGCACCCAACCCCACAACACAAAAAAGTATCGACCCAATAAGCTTAAAAATAAGACGCTTTGCGGCGTCCTCCTTAAGATGAAAAAAGCCGCTGGTAAGTGCCGTAAACACGCTTAGCCCGCAGACAATGTATAAAAAAACCATGTTGCCTCCTCTCCAAGCAAACCTAAATAACGCAAAAGTATACCGTTATGGGTTCGTTATTGCTTTTTTGTATATAAATCTATGATTTTATTGATTGCGGTATCGCTTAGGATATGTTCAATTTTATAGGCATTGGCTTCGGCATCCGTAACGGTAAGCCCTATCGTAACCACAAAGAAGTCCGATATAATTTTGTGTACTTTTAAAATTTGTTCGGCTTTACATTTACCTTTGCCCGTAAGAACAATTTTGCCGTAAGGCTTTTGTTCGATATATCCGCATAATTTTAGTGTTTTGAGCGCGCGAAAAACATCGGGACGGTTGACTCCCAACGCATGTCCCACATCAATAGATTTTACGGCCTGCCCATGTTTGGACAAGCCGTAAATCGTTTGAAGATATCTTTCAAGTGTTTCTTTCACGACGATTCCTTACATTAAACACATGGTATCAATAATGTATCATATGCCGCCGTATTTTGCAACAATTTATTCGTTTTCAACCTTCCAAAAGAGGAGTTGTCCCGATTTTAAGAGCAAAAACAAGATGTATCCTTAGTTTTCGAACCGAAACAGGAATTTTCGCGCGCTTTTGTTGGCAAACAGCAAGCCGCCCGCAGCGATACACAGTGCGCACTCTACCCAAACAAAAGAGTTGTATGCAAGAGAATAGGCCCATACATTTTGCTCTCCGGCGTATTCGGCAAAGAAGACTACGCCCGCAACCGTATGACAGAGAAATCGGAACAGACAAGCAACTACAATGCCCACGATAAATCCGATGGGATAATCGTTAAGATTGCGGTAAAGGGATTGCTTGAGCTTTTCTAAAGAAAGGTTTTTTGATACTTTTTGTGGCGCGGCAAGACGGATGTTAGGGATATATTTGGCAAAGCCTACAAGTCCTATCAGCATAAAGGCAACGGGATAATCGAGAACGTACTGCAAAGGGTGTACGAAAAAGAGGTCTTGAATCGATTGCAGTCCCGCATAGGCAAGACCTATCAAAACTCCCTTTTTTGGCCCGAACAGATAGGCGTATATCATGACAGGCAACATACTGGCAGGAGTGATGCTGCCTCCTTGCGGCATACGGAAAATCCGCAAATAGCTTAACCCGAACGATACCGCAAGACAGATTGCGCCGTATGCGATAGCGCGGGTCGAAAAACGCTTTTTGTCGAAGCACGCGAACACAAAGAGCGCGAGGGCGGCGACGATGGTCGCGATTGCAATAATGAGGTTGGTAGTTTCTGACATGATTTCTCCTTCGGGCATAAAAAATGCGCCCAATGGAGTGCGCAAACTAATGATAAGGTCCATTCCCGCCGCAAGCATTACCTTGACTCCGGTTTCATGGGTATAATCTCAGCCGTTAAGCACCCCAGACAAGTGTATTAAGATAATATTATGTTACCCCTTTCTATGATGCGTGTCAACTGTTTTTCTAAAAACTTGACATAATTATAATAATTATGCGTATAGCTTATGTTGTGTTTTGCCCTATGGTATTGTTTATCTCTGTCCTTTTAGCGATTTCTCTACCACGGGAAGCGCGCCTATTGTGATACCGCCTTTGCCGAGCTTTAACGCTTTATCTTTGAGTGTCAGGATACCCGTAAGCAGCGGGAATGCCAGAAAAACCACGGACATCACGATGCCCAAAGAATAGATAAGATACAGTACGCCGCGCGTTTTGAAGAGATCTTGGAAGGCAAGCGAGACATCCTTTACCATGGACTCACCCAATACAGGGTCAAAGTTTCCGCTAGCGGCAGGGAAGAGGGCGATAAACACATACAGCAAGGGCACCGTAAGCACCGTGCTGAATACGGTAATAAACAGGGTAAGCGCATCGCGCTTTTTCTTGTCTTCTACGGTTGCCGCGACATTGGAAAAAGTCATAATGCCTGCGGACATTGTAGCAATCACGAAGATATATTGCACGACCATATTGGGGATATTGTAAAACCCTTTAAAGATTGGCACCATTTTGCTTGCGGTAAGCACAAACATCAATCCGAAAATCATAATGACCACGCTAAGCGCAAGAAGCCCTATCTGAATTTTGCTTTTCTTCGAAATCCGATTCGCCATTGTTTACTCCTTAATACCATACATTATCACTTAGACTCCCACAGTTTCTTGTAATAGCCTCTCCTTATAAATTTGATAAGCCCCATATCCCTTAATTCTTGTAAAACTCTAGATAGTGTTCTGTCGGGAGTTTTTGAACGGGGATATTTTTCTTTAAAATAAGGAAGATAACCCAACAGTTCTTGGTTTGTAAATACCGAATCTGGAATACTCGAAATAATACCAAAAACTTCTTTTTGCCAACCATTTAAGTGTTTTGCCATTGCAGGAATATTGTCATTTGTTAAGATGACATCACTGTCCGAATCAATGAATAGTTTTGGCTTTGTACCTAATTTCGTTATTGTTTTTTCTATCTGATTTATTTTAATGCTGTCAAAAACACCGCATAATTCACTTTGGATCATAGAATTATAATCGTTTTTCATGGAATGAAGGGTATCAATATTGTCTTTTATTAGGATACCATATTCATAATTGCAGACTAACCCTCCATAGGTAAGATTCGCTGAAGTGATGATTGCTTTTTCATTATCAAAAATATAAATTTTCGCATGCAGGTTTTGATAATTATATACATTAAAACCGTGACTTAATAATGACTTAATCGCGTTAATATCAGACCCCCCAGAGGCAAAAGCTCCCAAGTTTGAATTCGTTATTAAAGAGATCGTTACATTTTTGTTTTTTATTTGCAGAACTTTGCTGACGATATCTGTTTTTACAAAAGGAGCACATAGAGAAATCTCGCTTTGGGAAGAAGCAATCATGTCATAAAATAAATCTTGACAAGGATTTTTTATTATTTGTATCATCATTCACCCTCTTGGCTGCCCGTTACCTATGCTACTATTCAAGAATATTGGTTGTGATAAAATCTACGCCCCATGCGGCAAGCCTTTCGGCGGCGCGTTTGCTGTCTACCGTCCAACAGTTAACTTTGATGCCGTTTTGGTGCAATAGATCAATACGGCTTTTGTTGAGTTCGCGGTAATAAATATCCAAATCCAAACGGTATTTTTTTAGTTTTTCTATGAGGTCTTGCTCATAAATACAGGTGAGGTATTGCGCGCTTTGGTTGGGATACAGCTTTTTTACGCTGATAAGGTTAGGTAAATCAAAAGAAATAAATACGGTTTTGTCGAGATATCCTAAGCCTTCTATGATTTTTGCAATCTCTGAAATATCCGCTTCCTCGAAGTGGTTTTTTAATTCTAACACGGCAATTTTGTCGTATTGCTTACAAGTCTCGATATATTCTGCTAGTGTAGGAATCCGAAGGTTGTTCGTCACTCTGCCGTTTTTGTCTTTCAGCCTTAAGTTGCGAAGTGTGTCGAAGTCCGTTTGCTCTACAACGAAGTCGAACTCGGCAACCCTGCCCGTCGTATCGTCATGAATGATGACATATTTGCCGTCTGCCGTTTTGTGCACATCGGTTTCTATCCCATAATAACCTTTGCCGCCTGCAAGCGCGAAAGCTGTGAGCGTGTTTTCTTTTTCCAGCCCGCTCAACCCTCTATGGGCAATCACCAAGGCGTCTTTTCTGTCGAAAGCAATAGATTTTTTGTAAGGTCTGTTATAACGCCTTATAAACTTCGCCGCCTCCTTAATATAATGCTTGAAAGCGATTTTGTCGTTTCTAACTTGTTTCATATCCGTTACCTTTGTCAAATTCGTTGTTACGATTATAGCAAATACAATCGAATATTGCAATATGGCTATGAATTGAATCCCGTTCTAAGAAGTCGAACAAAAAGCAAGCAAAGAATAGAAATACCGAACTTTTTACAAGATTACTCGCGATATGAAAGAAAATAAAAAAAAATTCAAAAAAAGTATCCGCAATGCAACATTTTGCGCTATAATGAATAAGAAAGTTGCAACATTAAAACATTTGCACTTAATAAAGACAGGAAGTGATTGTTTGCCATTATGGAAAAGTATGTAACCAAAAAAGAAAAATTCGCATTCGCGTTTTCCTCTGCGGGAAGCTATATGATCATAGGTTTTGTTTCGTCATATCTTATGATCTTTTTTACGGACTTTCTAATTGTTCCCAAAGAGTTTGTGTTTTTGCTGATGGCATTTGCAAGAGTATGGGATATGATTAACGATCCCATTATGGGGATTATTATAGACAAAACCCATACCAAATACGGCAAGATGAGGCCCTATGTCTTAATAGGTTCTATTGTCATTTTTATTACGACGATCTTGCTGTTTTTGCCGATTTATCAAGCCCCTATGACGACCAAAATGATTTATGCGGCAATCATGTATATCGCATTCGGTATGGCGTATACTTTGGTGGATGTCCCCGCGATGGGCTTGCTGAGCGTGGCCACGCCTAACAATAAAGAAATGGCGTCGTTGTTGTCTTTTTATGTAACCGTCGGTTCTGTCGCAACAGTGATTCCTTTAGGCTTGTTGCCGGTATTTACTTCTGTATTTCCCAACAAAATATACGGATACTTTGCTTTTGCAATCTTTGCGGCAATCATTACCAGTGCCGCGTACCTTAATATGTATCGCCACGGAAAAGAGCGCTGCGCGACGCAAACCGAAAAAATCAGCATCAAAGAAATGATAAAAGCGGTAAGCAAAAACAAGCCCATGTTGCTTACTTTGCTTGCGTCAATGATTGCAGGTACAAGATATCTTATTATCCCTGCGGCAATGTATGTGGCAACTTATGTCATACATATAGGCAATCTCGAACCCGAAACCGTTACCATGGTATTATCCGCCATTGTCGGCGCCGGCATGTTTACGGGGATTTTGCTTTCGCCCGTGCTTTACAAAAAATACGGCTACAAAAAAGTATGTTTGGCCTCGGCCTTTTTAGGCGCCACCTTTTTGGGGCTTGCCTTCTTTATTGGCAGAATCAACTATTATGCGGCGCTTCCGCTTATATGTCTAGGCGGTCTTGCATTGGGCAGTTATAATGTGCTTCCCTATCCTATGGTGGGTGACAGTTTGGATTATTTAGAGTGGAAAACAGGACAACGCATGGAGGGAGTTTGTTTCAGCTTGAATTCCTCCGTTACCAAATTTAATAATGCGATAGGCTTTATCGGATTGTCTTTGGGCTTGATTCTAATCAAATTTATCCAACCCGATGTCAGCGGCGTACCGAAGCCGCAATCCGACTCCACCGTCACAGGGATTTATGCTTTTGTCACGCTGATTCCCGCAATAGGGTTCTTACTCTCGGCGATCCCTATGTTTTTCTACGATTATCAGGGCACCAAAAAGGAGCAAATCCAAAAAGAGCTCGCCGAAAGACGCAGACTTTGCTCTTGCGAGACCATTGCTGAAACTAATCCTGAAGAACCCGTTTGCACCGTTAACGACTAACAACAATCCATCGTTATTAACGAACAAAACGCCTGCAACCAATGCGGGCGTTTTCAAATTACAATGTACAAATTACAAATAAGGATGATTTAGTGTGGAGTGTGGAGAGTGAAGTGTGGAGTTATGGATAAATATATATAATCTTGAGCGGAGCGAACACCGCTTTATATACAATTCTTGAGCGATAGCGATACCTTATTAGTCCGACAAAAATGACACCACAAGATTAAAGCTGTCATTTTTCGACTGGTCGGAAATAAAAATTACAAATTACAATGTACAAATTACAAATATGGTAGATTTAGTGTGGAGTGTGGAATGTGAAGAGTGGAGTTATGGAAAATTATATCTTGAGCGGAGCGAAAACCGCTTGAGTCCGACAACCGAACCGTCAAACGGTGCAACCGTTTGCACGCTTTTGCGTTTAGGAACAGGCGAAAGCGTCATAAGGCGAGGAATGACACTACTAAGCAATAAAATGCTGTCATTTTTCGATTGGTCGGAACCGTTAAAACTCATTCATAAACCAACGGTATTTTTTTGGCACAAGGCGTGTTTGCAGTTTCAAATTTTTGCGGCCGTCTATCGCTACATTTTTATGATACTGTTTCCAAAGCGAGCTGAACAAAATTTCGTTGTCGCTCAAGAGGATATTTACCGTATCGGGGGCGGGAACAAGGTGGATGGCGGCGCCGTCCCAATAAGTAAGCTTGCCCCTTTTGATATCGTGCAAAATGAATTTTTGGGTATTCAAACGGGTTTTGAAATGAGGCATCAGCAATTCGATGATATCGTTATCGCCGCCAAAGTACGAATAATAGACCCCGCTTGCGAGCTCTTGAAATCGTAAAAATCCCGTAAAACGGTGCACTTCGTGCATTACCTTATTGTAAACATCCCTGAAAGCAATGACCTCAGGGTTCGCGTACATTGTTAACACGGCTCTGCCATAGCGAAACAAAAGTTGGAGATAATTAAAAATTTTTTCTTCCTTCTTGTCGTCGCAAGACAGGTATGCGTTCGCAATTTCGGTATAAGCGGCTACGCCCGCTTTTCTTTGGATTCCTTTACGCACCTTGCAAGCGAGACGGAGATCAGTTGCAACCTCTATCGCCTCATCCAACAGTGTAACGGCTTGCGGCGCGGAAGAAATCTTGCCCGCATCTTTGTGTGTATAATAAGCGTGGTATACGGCGGTAAGAAACCCCGCTAAATGGGGTTCTGGCACAAGAACTTTCATCAGAACTCTCCCGAAATATAAGACGGCATCGTGTCGAAAAAAGAGAGTTGGACCGATCTTACGGGCGCGGGAAGTAATTCTTGTCCTCTAAGAATGTTTTTTATCCGCTCGGGGTTGTCGGTGTTTCCGTAGAACTTTCCGTCTACGGTAATAAAGTATTTGGCGCGCTTTAGCACCACCCGCATTTTTTTGAGGGCGTCGAAACCAATTTTGCCGTGTCTTCTCGCCTCGGCGATTCTGTAGGCGTTGCGGGTGCCGATGCCGGGTACACGCAACAGCATTTCGTAGCTTGCTTTGTTAATTTCCAATGGGAAATTGGCGAAATTATTTACCGCCCAATCGCTTTTGACATCTAAGTCTAGGCTTAAGTTTCTGTCCTCCGGCAAAAGCTCCTCCGCCCTAAAACCGTACATCCTTAACAAAAAATCCGCTTCGTACAGTCGATGCTCCCTTCGGAGGTCGGGCGGCAACATCGGCAAAAGGCTGTTGCCCGTATTGACGGGAACATAAGACGAGTAATATACCCGTTTCAGCTTGAAATGGTCGTAAAGCCCTTGCGAAAGACGCATAATGCTTGCGTCGCTGTCGGGCGACGCGCCTATAATCATTTGCGTTGTCTGTCCTGCGGGAATCTTTTTGATACGTGGCCGTTCCAATTTGGTCTGAAGATAGGTTTCGGACAGCTGCTTCATGGGCGAAACAATCGCTTCCTTTTTCTTTTGCGGCGCAAGCAGTTTGAGACTTCTTTCGCTGGGCAATTCGATATTCAGACTCATTCTGTCTACAAACATGGACGCGCGGTCTAAAAGACCGCTGTCCGCTCCGGGGATTGCCTTGAGATGAATGTATCCGCGAAACTTGTATTCGGTACGCAAAAGCTCGACGGTTTCTAACAGCTTTTGCATGGTTTGGTTGGGGCTGCCCTCTACCGCGCTGGACAAGAAAAACCCCTCGATATAATTGCGTTTATAAAAATTGATGACCAATTCGCACAGCTCTTTGGGCGACATCCGCGCGCGTGGAAGGTCATTAGAACGCCTGTTGACACAATAAAGGCAATCGTAAATACAGTGGTTGCTCATAAGGATTTTTAGAAGTGAAATACATCTGCCGTCACTTGTAAAAGAGTGGCAAATACCACTTGATGCCGCGCTGCCTAAGTATCCCGTTTTCGCCGAAGTATTGCTTCCGCTAGAAGAGCATGACACATCGTATTTTGCGCCCTCGGTAAGCACCTTGATTCTGTCTTCTAAATCCATACCCGTACCCCTTGATAGTTTACTCTTTCTATTTAAGTATACTACCATTCTGCTTATTTGTAAACATATGTTCGTATTTATTTACGCTATTTTTATGTTTACCTGTATTGACAAAGTATAGTATAATCAAACTATGGAAACCCCGATACAAAACGATACGGATAACAATGCCGTGCAAACTTCTGCAGAAGAACTTTCACAAGAACCTGTTTGCCGTCCCAAAAAACAGCTCCCTAAGTTTCTTAAATTCCTAGTGTTCACCTTGCCTGCGGGGTGTATGCAATTCGGTTCAATCTATCTGTTCGAGCAAATAATAGGTTTGCAACATTGGCTTGCTTTTTTGATAGGGTTTGCTTGCGCGACAGCATGGAACTTTACCTTTACCCGCAAAAAAACTTTTGGCACCACCGTTTACGCCCAAAAAGCGGTGCCCCGCATACTGTTGTTCTATGCCGTGTTTACCTCTCTTGCTACGCTGTTTAATTATCTGTGGCAGCTCATACCATGGGGCGAATATGTGTTTTATGCAAGCTATCTCGCTACCTTTTTAACCATGATTGCAAACAGCATCAGCACTTTTCTCGTATGCAGACGGATTGCCCGTGTTTGCGCCAAGCCTGAAAAGGAATTGGTCTAAGAAATTCCGTATTTTACCATTCATTCACATCGGTTCATTTTAGTTAGAACGCGCTTTTTCCTCTTGATTATGCTAACATATTGTTATGGATAAAGAAATTGTTTCGCTCCTTTTCACTTGGTACGACAAAAACGCGCGAGTCTTGCCTTGGCGCAATACCAAAGACCCTTATGCCGTATGGGTTTCTGAAATCATGTTGCAGCAAACAAGAGTAGAGACCGCCATCCCTTACTACGAGCGGTTCCTTCATACACTTCCAAATGTAGAAGCGCTTGCCGTTTGTCCTGCCGACAAGCTTAATAAATTGTGGCAAGGGTTAGGATATTACCGCAGAGTTCAAAACATGCAAAAAGCCGCCCAAATTATGTTGAAGAGGTACAACGCCAGACTTCCCCAAAAGGCGAAAGAACTTTGCAACCTCCCCGGTATCGGCGAATATACTTCGGGTGCGATTGCCTCGATTGCTTACGGCGAGCGGGTCGCGGCAGTAGACGGCAATGTGTTGCGCGTGTTCGCGCGGCTTATGGGATTACGCGACAGCGTACAGGACAAAAAGGTTATCCTTACAGTAAAAAGCGAAGTCAACGCCCTGTTGCCGCTAACGCGTATCGGAGACTTTAATCAAGCGTTAATGGAGCTCGGCGCAACCGTCTGCCTCCCAAACGGCGCGCCGTTATGTAAAGAATGCCCGATAAAAGCGTTCTGCGCCGCTACCCGTGACGGTTTGACGGCGGAAATTCCCGCAAAACCTCCCAAAAAAGAAAAACCCGTCCAACATTGGACGGTATTACTGTTGCAATGTGAGGGCAAAACCGCTATCCAAAAACGAAGCGAGAACTCTCTGCTTGCATCCCTTTGGCAATTTCCGATGCTTGCGGGCACTCTTGCTTTTGATGAATGTAAAAAGTCGCTCCCATTCTTACGCAATGACTTTGTCCAATCCGTCATGCCCACCACACCCTGCAAACATATTTTCACCCACCTGCAATGGAATATGACGGGCTATCTCGTTACCCTTAACTCACTTCCCCAAAACCAATCATACCTTTGGGCTACCAAAGAAGAAATCGACCAGTCTTACTCTATCCCGTCTGCATTTAAGGGGTTTATGAAGTATTTTGGCACCTCTATTTATAGACTTTAATGCTCCCCGAACTCCGAAGAGGTAAGGAATAGTGTAGCGTTAGTAATATCGTTTGCCGCAAGGCAAATATCGTAGGATTGCCAAATTGTCAAGATATCTATGGTATAATAGAGCGAACAACAAGCAAAATAAAGATGAAGGCAACATGGGATTCAAAGAAAAGATATACAACGAGATAAAGTTTGAAAAATACGGCTCGACGCCCGAAGAACTCAGGCGGAGACTTCATGTGCGCGCAAAAAGCGGCAACACGGCTTTCGACAAGTTGCTTAGCGAACTTTTTAATGAAGGAAAAATTGTAAAAGAAAACGGCAGATTATTCGCGGGACGGCAAAAAACCGTAAGAGGTGTCCTACAAGGTAACAGAAGAGGGTTCGCTTTTTTACTTCCCGAAGGCGGCGGAGAGGATATCTTTATCCCAAACCGCTTTTTAAACGGCGCGCTTCACGGTGACACTGTGCGCGTAAGGCTCACGGGAGAAAGTGAAGGCGAAGTCATCAATATTGAGGCGCGCGGGACCGAACGGCTGGTGGGGACTTTTATTAAACTGGAGACCTGCGGCTATGTGGTGCCCGATAATAAAGACTTTTTCACCCATATCTATGTACCATTCAAACACAGCAAAAGCGCGCCCAACAACACGAAAGTTATCGTAAAGGTCAAACCCGACCCCAAGATAGACCGCGTCAACGGTACAATAGAGGAAGTGCTGGGCAAAAGCGGCGAGCGCGATGCCGAGGTGCTATCTATTTTGCGGGGATACGATTTTTACGACAAGTTCCCTCAAGAAGTGCTTGACACGGCTTCCGCGATTGTGTACGAACCTGATTTCGAGGGTCGCGCGGACCTGCGCGATTTGTATACCATTACGATAGACGGCGAAGACGCCAAGGACTTCGACGATGCGATAAGTGTGCAACGGGCGGGAGACGGCTATATTTTGTATGTGCATATCGCCGATGTTGCGCACTATGTGCCTAGAGGGGGTACGATAGACATAGAGGCCTTTACGCGCGGCACAAGCGTATACTTCCCCGCATCGGTTTTCCCCATGCTTCCCGAAGCGTTAAGTAACGGCGTCTGCTCTTTGCGGCCGAATGAAGAAAAGCTAACCGTTACGGTCAAGATAGAATTGGACGCCGCGGGAGAAGTGAAAGCGCGGGAGTTTATGAAATCTGTCATCAAGTCGAATCGCCGTATGACTTATCTAGAGGTATCCGAAATTCTGAAAGGCGGCGAAATCGCCGCAAGTTACGATGATGTACGCGACTTACTTACGGCCTCGCGCGAACTTGCCGTTTTATTACGCAAAAAACGCGAAGCCGCGGGCGTTGTCAATTTCTCTAGTGACGAAAGCAAAATTATTCTTAACGAAGCTGGCGATGTCGTCGATCTTGCGCCCTATCCTACCTACGAAAGCAACTCGATTATCGAAATGTTTATGGTGCTTGCCAACGAAACGGTTGCCAATTATATCGAGAGCCGCGGCGTACCTTGTGTGTACCGAGTGCACGAGCGTCCCGGCGAAGACAAGATGCGCGGCTTTGTCGAATTTGTCAATGCGATGGGCTATACATTGGATGTTTCCAAAGGCGTTCGTCCCAAAACGCTAGCCGACTTTTTGTTAAAAGTTAAGGGCGACCCTGCCGAAAAGCTGATAAGCCGCATGATGCTTCGCTCGATGGCAAAGGCAAAATATACCACCCAAAATGCGGGACACTTCGGGTTAAGTCTTGCAAGCTATTGTCACTTTACTTCGCCTATCAGAAGATATCCCGATCTTATGGTACATCGCGCCTTAAAAGCGATCATTGAACAAAAAGACGGGGATGCCTTTCGTGAAGCGTATGCGAAGGCTTGCGCCGAAGCTGCGCGTAAGTCCTCCGAGCGCGAAATTGCATCCGAGAGAGCAGAAAGAGACATAGACGATTATTACAAAGCCATCTATATGTCTGATAAGATAGGCAATGCCTACAGCGGTATTATCAGCGGAGTGACGCAGTCGGGTTTGTTTGTAGAGCTTCCCAACACCGTGGAAGGATTTATTACGATCGACTCTTTACCCCGTGACCGATACGAAACAGACATCAAAAAACGCTTAGTAGGCGCGCGTTACGCATTCGGCATGGGCGAAAAAATAGATATCATTATTAAAAGCGTCGATATTCAGGCGCGCAGAATCGCCATGGATTTTGCGGGATTTGCAACCGATTATCTCAAAAAACCCAAACAGAAAAAACTTTTTCAAACGCATAGTTACAGTTAGAAGTTTTCATCTATTTATTGATTGCTTCCTTAAAGTCCTATATTGTTTTGGAGTAAGTTTATAATGTTTTTTGAAATTGGCGTATAAAGAGCTTTTATCTTTGTATCCTATTTTTTCTTGTATATCGTCAATACAATCATTGGTAAAGGTCAATAAAGATGCACATTTTTGAAGCCTTAAAGAAATTACAATGTCTTTAAAAGTTTTTCCTATATTTTGCTTAACGAGAAATGAAAAATACTTAGGATGATAATTAAAGTAAGCAGATGCTTCTTTTAATGTGACAGTACTTAGGTTCTCAGAAATATAATCTATTATCTTTCCTGCAAAATAATTAGGATCTTTTCTTCTAAAATCTCTTAACAATTCTCCAAAAAGCATGACAAGTATTGCTTCTAGCACAATCTGCGAGAAGTTTTCTGTGTCTAGAAACTCTTTAAGTAACAGATCAATTATTGTTTCAATATGGGCAGATAAATTATGGAACACCATAAAATCATTCTTAGGATGATTCGTTGTCATATAATGATTAAAAAAACTAGCCAGATTCTTATCAACAAGTAGTTTTTCAAAAAATGATTTATTAAACATATCTTTAGAAATAATAATATTTAATAAGATATCCTCATTCTCATCAAATTTAATGATACTGTGCTCTGCATTAGGGTTATGAATACAAGCCTCACCTGCATTTAAACGCAGAGTAACTTCATCAACTTCTTCTATTACATATCCTTTGTAAACAAAAACCAATTCAAAAAAATCATGAGAATGTTTAAGATTATTGAAAAGCTGGGAATGCAAGCATATATTTAAATCTTTTTGGATACTTTTACTAATCAATAAATCTGTTAATATTAAATTATTGGTTATTGCGCCAAGAGTCTTATGTTTCAGCGCTTCTTCATTGATAAATTCAATGTTATTATGCAATTTATCTAATAGCTCTTGTTGCATAGTTCTCCTGAAAATGTGATGTATTATAACAGGAAGAATAGCACAATAGTCCGAAATAATCAATATATTCCGACCAAAAAATCTTACCTTTTCCTACATCAATATGGATTATTCATAATGCATTCCATATTTTTTAGTACTATAATGATAACAATGAAGAAGTATTATTTAGCAATAGACATAGGCGCTAGTAGTGGTAGGCATATTATTGGATGGCTTGAAGAAGGTCGAATCATAAGCAGTGAAATATACCGCTTTGTAAACTCTATAGAGAATATAAACGGCCATTTAACATGGAATATGGCAAAGATATTTCAAGAAGTCTTAAACGGGCTTAAGATAGCATTTAAGAAATACGGGAATATTGAAAGTATGGCAATAGACACTTGGGGCGTAGATTATGTATTGATGAAAGAACATCAGCAAGTTTTACCTGTCTACGCCTACCGTGACAACAGAACCGAAGACGCCATCAAGAGAGTTCATAATATAATTCCATTTGATATTTTGTATGGAAGAACGGGTATTCAGTTTCAGCCATTTAATACGATTTATCAATTGTTCTGGGATAAGCTTAACGGGAGGCTGGAAGGTGTTACAAGTATTCTTATGATTCCTGAGTATCTGAACTACTTGCTCACTGGTAAGATTATAAAAGAGTATACCAATGCAACAACAACAGGTCTTATTCATACTCGTACGAAATCATTTGACGGTTTCATATTAAATAAGTTAGGTTTTAATGAAAAATTATTTGTAGACCCGCAACTTTCAGGCGCATTTGTGGGCAATCTTACAGACGAAATATCAAAAAAGGTGAAAGGCCAAACAAAAGTTATATTGTGTAATAGCCATGATACTGCTAGCGCAGTATTTGGTATAGATATGCCTGATAATGGTCCTTATATCTCAAGTGGAACATGGTCTCTATTAGGTATGAAGCAGGATATTGCCCATACTGATGCAAAGAGTAGGACAGATAATTTCTCTAATGAGGGGAATGCCAACAGAACTTTTAGATACCAGAAAAATATCATGGGAATGTGGATAGTCAATCAGACGATTAAGGAGTTAAAACAAAATATAACGGTAGAAGATTTTGTGAAGCTTGCAGAAGGTAGCTCATATCATTCCGTCATTGATATAAATAATAATGATTTTCTTTCACCCAAAAATATGATAGAAACAATACATAAAAATATGATAAACAATAAACATTCTGTCACAGAAGATATCGGAAATATTGCAAGTTGCATCTTTCATAGTATTGCAGCATCGTATAAAGAATCTTTAGAGCAACTGGAATATAATATTAAGAAAAAATTTGACACGCTGTATATTTTCGGCGGCGGCGCGAAGAACAGGTATTTAAATAAATTAACAGAAAAATATACTGGAAAGAAAGTGATTGCCTTACCGATTGAAGCATCAGCTATAGGAAATTTAAAGTCGCAAATCATGGCAGGAGAAAAAAATGAACCGATACAATGAAGCAAAAATAATATATCAAAAATATGGCGTTGATACAGATAATGCAATTGCTGTATTAAAACAAATTCCCATATCGATACATTGCTGGCAGGGAGACGATATCAGCGGGTTTGAACATAACAGCGCACTATCTGGAGGCATTCAGATCACAGGTAATTATTTCGGGAAAGCTAGTACCCCTAAAGAATTGATGCAAGACTTCGATAAAGCAATATCACTTATTGGAGGCAAAAAAAGAATCAATCTTCATGCGATATATGCAATTTCAGATTCGCCTGTTGACAGAGACAAGCTAGAACCCAAACATTTTAATAAATGGATAGAGTATGCGCAAGAGAGGAATCTTGGAATTGATTTCAATCCTACCTTCTTCTCACATGAAATGTCCAAAAGCGGATTGACATTATCCAGTCCGGATAAAGTGGTGAGGGATTATTGGATAAGACATGCTAAAGCTTGTAGAAAAATTGCAGCGTATATAGGGGAAAGACTTAATTCTCCTTGTTTATGTAACATATGGATCCCTGATGGGTATAAAGATATTCCTGCAGATAGATTGACACCAAGATTAAGGCTTAAAGAAAGTCTAGATCAGATTTTTTCAGTGTCTTACGATAGAAAATTTATTATTGACGCACTAGAAAGTAAGGTCTTTGGAATTGGCGTAGAAAGTTATACGGTAGGTTCTGCAGAATTTTATAGCAATTATGCAAGCAAAAATGGGATATGCTGTTTGTTGGATAATGGGCATTTTCATCCCACAGAAATGGTTAGCGATAAGATTTCCAGCCTATTGCTTTTTCATGATAAAGTAGCGTTACATGTTACGCGACCTGTTCGTTGGGACAGCGATCATGTTGTGCTTTTAGAGGACGAACTAAAAGAAATCGCCAAGGAAATTGTCAGAAACAATGCAACAGACAAGGTCTTAATTGGTCTTGATTATTTCGATGCAAGCATTAATAGAATCGCTGCTTGGGTGATAGGCACAAGGAACATGCAAAAAGCATTGTTATATGCGCTTTTAGAACCATCCAAAATGCTAAAGAAACTTCAAGATTGCGGAAACTTTACCAAGTTAATGATGATAACCGAAGAATTAAAAACTTTACCCTTCGGAGATATATGGAATGAATATTTAAGAGTATTCAATCTCGATAATAATTGGTATAATGAGATAGAAAGATATGAAAATGAAGTATTAAGAGAGAGAAATGAAAATGAATGATATTAAAACCGCGCCCTTTATGACGAAAGCTATCATGCTTATCTCCAATATGTACCGATTAGGATGGGATGAGAGAAATGGAGGTAACCTTAGTTATATTTTATATGACCAAGACATCAATGAGTTTCTTGACACAACACAAGTAATAAGAAAAATACCTATTAATTTCAATGCTAGAGAACTTCGCAATAAGATCTTTCTTGTAACAGGAACCGGTAAATACTTTAAGAATGTCGAATACAATCCTGAAGAGAATTTAGGCGTTATACAGATATCAGAAGACGGAGAATACGCTAATCTTCTTTGGGGGTTTTTAGATGGAGGCACATTTACAAGCGAATTGCCTTCACATTTAATGAGTCATATTGAGAGGCTGAAAGAAGATAATCATCACAGAGTGGTTATTCATACCCATCCTACAAATCTGATTGCGATGACGCTTATTCATGAATTAGACGAAAAGTCTTTTACAAAGACTTTATGGAAACTTGCGACGGAGTGTATCGTTGTATTTCCTGAAGGTGTAGGAGTCTTGCCTTGGATGCTTTGTGGGAATACTGATATCGGAAGGGCGACTGCAGATAAAATAAAAGGATTTAGAGCGTGTGTATGGGCTGCGCACGGAATATTTGGGACAGGAACATCCTTAGACGAGACATTTGGTCTTATAGAGACAATTGAAAAAGCAGCAGAGATTTATATGTTATGCCAGGGTCAACAAATAATAAACAGCATAACTGATGATCAACTAAAAGCCATTGCTTTAGCTTTTAAGGTTAAAGTCAAAGCAGGTTGGTTGTTATAAATTGCAATGCAATTATGGATATACGAAGTCAAGTTTCATTGTAAATCACTTCATAAACACGATTTAAAAAAGTGATACGCTTTGTGCGCAAATTGGCTTTACAACCATTCGGCTATTTTTCCTCGTCTCATCGCGCTTTTACTTATTACTTTGGGGTAAAAGCGTGCAAACCGTAACACGGTTTGAAGGCTCGGTATCCCGATACGCCTCTTCGGAAAGTCACCGCATTTGGACAGAAAATTCATCAAATCTAGCTCGAAGTATTTATGAAGTGTTTCCTTAAATGATTTTTGTATTTGACAGTATAAAAAAACAGTGTTATAATTTTGTCGAAAATGAGAATAATTCTCATATTAAGAGAGCAATATGGTTGTAAAACAGCGTTACTCCTTAAGGTGGGGGCGTTATGCAAAATTATCAAACACGGCAAAAACAGCTCGTAGCGGATTTTTTTAAAGAGCACCGCGGCAAAGAGTTCACGGTTGCAGAAGTGGTCAAAAGGTTAAAAGGTGAGGTGGGACTGAGTTCGGTATACCGCATTATCGGACGATTGGAAGCAGAAGGCAAGCTAAAAAAAGAGTATAAAGAAAGCCCAAAAGCCGCCGCAGTATACCGCTATTTCGATTATGAAGTATGTCCAAAACACCTTCACCTCAAGTGTACTGAATGCGGCGATGTATCCCATCTTTCGGTAGAAGCGACTAAGGAAATTGTCAAAATCATCGGGAAAGATTTCGTGCTGAACAAAGAGCAAACCACTCTTTTGGGGATTTGCAGCAATTGCAAAAAGGGGTAATTTCATGCAAAAAGTGGGGATCATTTTGTTGATAGCTGTTTTGGTTTTTTTGGCGCTGTCGTTTTGTTTCGGTTGCAATGAAATGCCGCAAAAAGACGGGTTATTGATTATTACAACAATTTATTCTTATTATGATTTTGCCCGCGAGGTATGTGCGGGAGTAGATGGTGTGCGTATCGAAATGCTGTTGCATCCTGGGGCCGAAAGTCATACTTTCGAGCCTACTCCAAAAGATATCATATTATTGGAGCAATGCGATTTATTTCTTTATACAGGCGGAGAAAACGACTTTTGGGTAACGACTGTCGTTGGCAATCTCGATAACAAGGACATGGAAAAGGTATCTATGTTGGACTTGATTGTGAAGGAGCTTGAACAGGGTACTCACTTGCATATAGATCCTCATGTATGGACATCGCTTCGCAACGCGCAACAGATTGTCTCAGAAATCGCCGCAAGGCTTGCATTGGTAGACGCGTCGCATGCCGAGGCGTACCTTGACAATGCGTCTCAGTACAATGATAAGCTGAAAGAGTTGGACGAACAGTTTTCTACGATGACAAAAAACGCATTGCGGGATACTTTTATTGTTGCAGATCGATTCCCGCTGAAATATTTTGTAGAGGATTACGGACTACACTATTACGCCGCTTTTGATGGTTGTTCTGCGGGAACAGAGATGTCAACGGGGACCATTGCTCTCCTGTCGGACAAAGTCAAAGAGTTAGGTGTGCCTGTCGTTTTTGTCATCGAGCTTTCCAAAGGCGATATCGCGCGAACCGTGACGGAAAACACCAATGCCACAATAAGCACTTTTTATACTTGTCACAATGTTACCGCGGAGGATTTTGAAACAGGTAGAAGCTATTACGACATGATGCTTTGCAATTATCATTCGTTATCGGAGGCACTTCATTGAACAAGCTTGTGGAATGCAACAATTTAACCATTGCTTACGACAAAAATATTGTTCTCGAAAAGGTAAATTTCGAAATTTACGAGGGCGAATACTTATGTGTTGCCGGAGAAAACGGGAGCGGAAAAAGCACGCTTATCAAAAGCATTCTAGGATTGAAATCGCCTTCGACGGGAAGCATAGAGTTTTTCGGTTTTCGCAAAAATGAGATTGGTTATCTTCCGCAACAAACCGCCGTGCAAAAAGATTTTCCAGCAGGAGTATTCGAAATTGCTCTGTCTGGGTGCCTAAACCGCTCAGGATGGAGACCGTTTTATAGTAAAGAAGACAAACTTCTAGCAAAAATAAACTTAGAACTTATGGGAGTATACGGGCTTCGCAAAAGGTGTTTTTGCCAGTTGAGCGGCGGAGAACAGCGAAGGGTTTTGCTTGCGAGAGCGCTGTGCTCGGCAAGAAAACTGCTTGTGTTAGATGAGCCTGTAAGCGGGTTAGACCCTGCCGCCGCACGCGAATTCTATACGACGATGCGCTATATCAACCAAAACAGACACATGACCATTCTTATGGTTACGCACGATATCGATTTGGCATTGCATGATGCGGACAGGGTGCTTTATGTGAAAGGCGGAACCGCCCATTGTTCAACAGCCGAAGAGTTCCGCAAGAGCGAAGAGACCCAAAAGTGGATGGGAGGACAGAATAATGCTTGAAAGTGTGCTAACCATGTTTTCTTATCCTTTTTTAATAAGAGCGCTGATTGCGGGCGTTTCGGTTGCGCTTGCTTCTTCTTTGTTGGGCACAACGCTTGTATTAAAGCGGTACTCGATGATAGGCGACGGCTTGTCTCATGTCAGTTTCGGTTGCCTTGCGGTTGCGGCCGCACTCAATTGGGCACCGCTTGCGCTCACATTGCCTGTGGTATCGGCAGCGGCTTTTTTACTGTTGAAACTCAACAACAACAAAAAGATCTTCGGAGACGCCGCAATCGCGCTGATTACCTGCGCGGCGCTTGCGGTAGGTGTTATTGTTATTTCGGTTACTACGGGTATGAATGTAGATGTCTACAATTATATGTTCGGAAGTATTTTGTCTATCACTAAAACGGATATGATTGTAAGCGTTACAATTTCTTCCAGTGTCATTTTGGTGTTTGTATTGCTGTTCCACAGAATCTTTGCAGTTACTTTCGACGAGCCATTTTCCAAGGCTACGGGTCTAAAAACAGGTGCCTATCAAACGCTATTTGCGCTTTCTACCGCTGTAACAATAGTAATTGGGATGCGCCTCGTGGGTGCATTGCTGATTTCGGGATTGTTAATTTTCCCTCCGCTCTCGGCAATGAGAGTGTGCAAAACTTTCAAATCTACAACAATCTTTTCTGCAATTCTATCCGTTTTGTGCTTTTTTGCAGGGCTTGTATTGTCGTTTCTAGCCAATTTGCCTGCAGGTGCAACCGTTATTGTGATGAATGCAGCGGTATTCTGCTGTTTGTTTGCATTCGGAAAATTGGTTTACCTTATCCGCCAATATAAAACTAAGGGAAAAACGATACAATAAGCGTAATTCGATATTCTTAAAACAAATTATTTGACTTTTTTATTTTAAAAGATATACAATGTTTGCATATAAGGAATCAAACACATAGTTTCCTTAGATGCGAAAATTTTTTAGTATGAATTAGCCTGAAGTAATCAGAGGAGAAGCACCGCCACCATTGTGACGGCACTCCTCTATACTTATGCAGAAACGGGCTATTTCAGATGGGTTCTTTTGCGCCGCGTCTTTGCGCGGCGCAAGGAACCCAAAAACCAAAGAGAAACTATCAATTTATTTCCAGTTGAACCCAAAGATTACATTTTATCCATAACGCCACACTCCACACTAAATCACCCTTATTTGCAATTTGTACATTGTAATTTGTAATTTTGATTTAATTTGTACACTGTAATTTGCAATTTATATCGTGTCTTGCAACGCATTATATCCCTCTTCGCCTGTGCGAATTTTTATGACATTATCCACATGATAAACAAAGATTTTTCCGTCGCCGATATGACCGGTATAGAGTGCTTTGCGCGCC
>JAQVTZ010000223.1 GCA_028699795.1 Clostridia bacterium
GGCCTTTGGTTTGTGGGTACCGCAAACCAAGACGCCTCGACCTTTACGATTACGGACAAGGTGTATGACCGCGCGTTGACTATCGATATCAACAAGAGGGGCGAATACTTCGATGCGCCCATTACAGAAAGCCTCAATGTTCCGTCGGATTATCTAGACTTATTGTTCCAAGAGGCGGTCGCAAAATATTCGATATCG
Source organism: Clostridia bacterium (assembly GCA_028699795.1). Lineage (GTDB taxonomy): Bacteria > Bacillota > Clostridia > Christensenellales > DTU072 > Firm-09. Next base: position 199 of record JAQVTZ010000223.1, read on the forward strand.
GATAAACATATCGAAAACCTCAAAACGGTAGACGACTTTTTATATACCAAATTCAAAATTACTTTCGGCAACCGTATTCTGAAACAAATATATACTTTTGTACCCGTGTATATGGCGTGCGGCGGCAACGAAGTCGAAGCGTTAGACTTTATCTTGATGTCCAAAATCTTCCGCAAGCTAAAATCGCTCAATCTCGCATTCCTTACGAAAGAGCTTACGGAATTGTCTTCGTTGCTCGATAAAGTGTTCGGCAAGGGCAAGTGTCCGCGTTCATTAGAGTATATCAAAGAACTAAAGAGGAATATTTAGGATATGGATCAAGATACTTTGCTCGATCTGGCACTTCAATCCAACCAAACGGAAGCGTCCGAGGAAGAGCTTTTTAAAATTTTAAAAGAAAATGTCACCGCAGGCAAAAACAAGCTGTTGCAAACCGTTGCGCGCGAACTGATGCTTGTGGATGACAGCTGGATCAATACCATAGAAGAGTATCTTGCCTCTCTCGAAAAAATAGTCCGCAACCCCAAAACATTTATTATAGACGCGCGCGAATTGGTGCCTGTCGAAAAGGCGCGCCGCGTAGACGGCGTATCGATAAGATATCTTGCAAGCCACAGCGAAGATGTGCGCAGAATAGACAAGCGCGGCAATGTCGAACCCGTTAGAATTCTTGCCAAATCGATGCAGGAAGAGCTTTCTACTTATGAGAACCGTGTGGTCTATACGCTGATACAGCGTCTTAAAGTGTTTGTGGAAGAGCGCTACCAAAATATAAAAGATACAATCGCAAACTACGAAACCACCAACTTGCAAATGGAATCGAAATTTAAGTTGGGGAAAGCAATTATATCGTATAAATTGGATATGGATATCAAACAGCGCAAGACCAAAGCCGAGTCCGGACAAGAAATTTTGGAAAGGCTCAAAACGCTTCGCAGACGCCTGATGATTCTTAACGGCACGCCTTTTTGCAAAACGCTTGCCTCTACCAAACTGATTACACCGCCTTTACAGCGTACCAATTTGCTTGCAGGCAATGTGGACTATAACAATATTTATAAGTTGTGGTTGTATATTTCGGCATATCGCGCCATAGGCTACAGCGTAACTTCTTCGGTCAAAAAACTTCCCTTCGACAATGATTATTATGATGACCTTACCGACCTTGTGGCAGAAAGTCTTAAGGTGCTTATCCATAACAATATTTTGCGCAGAAACCAATATGCCAATGTCAAGTTCCGCAACAAAAAGGTAAAGCAATATACCACGCTCCAAAAATCCGCTTTAGATACGGATGCAGGCGAACAATATAACAAACTTGTGTTGGGCGGAGACGGCATCAATCAATATTATTACGAGAAGATGCGCAGTCTGGTAAAAAGCATATCCAAAAAGTCTACGGCAAAAGATGTCGAGGACATCAAAAGAATTAACGCGAACTTCAGAAGGTTCTACAAAGGGCTTGCCAAAATCAACAATGCATTGTTGTTCGATATCATGAAAATGGGCGCGGAAGAACGGTTTCAACCCAGCCCCGGAGACAGTGTGCTAAAGAAGAGGCAGCTGGAGTTACGCAAGCAAAAAGAGATTTACAAAAAGTATAAATTGCTTGTCGAGTTAAAGGAAGCCGAATTAGAGTCGCTCAAGACCAAAGAATTGTCTATCAAACAAAAAATGCACAAGCTGGAAGTCGATGTGGATGCAAGACTCTACAAAGAAAAACAGAAAAAAATAGAGAAAACCAAAAGAGTCAGCAAAAAAAAGACGCGCAAAAAAATGAAATTAAAAGAACTGATTTCCGAATAGCGGCAAAGAACGATGAAAAAAAAGACCTCCAAAAAAATTATTTCGGTTATCAGTATTGCGATACTTGCATTATCTGTTGTGATGTTTTCTATTATTATTATCGCGAGAGTCAAGGGTGAAATCCCCGGTGTGTTTGGGTACAGTTTCCATTTAGTAGTTACCGACTCGATGAGCCCCGAGATCGAGCCTGACGATATGGTTGTTGCCCGCAAAACAGATATTTCCGATATAAAAATAGGCGACGATATCGTTTTTGTGTCGCCCGACCCCGAACTAAAAGAAATGACAATTGTTCACCGCGTCGTGGATATCAGGCAAGACGGCGGATTGGTGACCCAAGGCGTCAAGCAAGGAGCGCCCGTAGACAATTACCCTGTTTACAGTATCAAAGGTAAGGCGGTGTCCGTATCTTCTTTTTGGGGCAAGGTATTTAAGGGAATGGATGAGCATAGAAATATCGTTTTTGGCGTAGCATTACTGGTGCTTGTTATTGTGATTGTAGACGAAATCATTCATATTTCTTTGGAAGTTTACCGCAAAAAGTTAGAAAACAAAAAAAGCGAAACAAACGAAAACAAAGAAGAGGAATGAAAGCTATTTATTCGGTTTCTGAGTAAAGTGCAAAACTGTTTTTACCTGCTGATTTGACTTTGTATAACGCTTTATCCGCTTTTTCAAA
>JAQVTZ010000224.1 GCA_028699795.1 Clostridia bacterium
TACTGCAAGGTTGATGGGTACAATATAAAATTGCGCCGTCTACGGAAATACCTATTTTCGCCGCTTGAATGATGGCATTTTGTTCGGCATGAACGGCGTAACAAATCTCGTGACGGGTGCCCGATGCAATACCTCTTTCGTTGCGGATGCATACGCCTCGCTCTTTACAGCTTTTAATACCGCTTCCTGCGCCGTTATAGCCGGTAGTAATAATACGCTTATCGCGCACAATCACCGCGCCCACTTGTCTGTTTTCTCTTATACACGACGACCAGGTGCTGACGAGATGCGCCATTTCCATAAACCTTTTGTCCCATTTATCCATAACAATACCTTTTGATTACCTTTGTTAGTCGAAATATAATATAACACAATCTATAAGATTTTACAACAAATGAGAGGAATACAATTGAAAATGCAACATCCGTTTTTTCTCGTGCATTGGTGTTCTCGTATTCACATATATTATTGTGTGAAAAAAAGAATCCGTATTTTTGCGATTGTTTCCATTTTATTCTTTTTGTTGATGCTGATATTTTTCCCCGCGCGGTATATGTCCGCCGTTCGCGACGGACTGCTGCTGTTTGTTCTTTCTGTTTTACCTGCCATGTTGCCGTTTTTCTTTTTTTCGCGTCTCCTTACTTCTTTAGATGTCGCCTCTTCGCTTGCCGATTATACCAAAAAACCGTTGGCAAAACTATTTGGCGCTCCAGACATAGGAGGCTATATTTTAATCATGTCTATGCTTTCAGGGTATCCAATAGGGGCAAAATTGGTATCTGATTGTTGCGAAAATGGTATTTGCAGCAAAGAAGAGGCGAAACGGCTTCTTGCCTTTACTTCCACTTCGGGACCATTATTTATACTGGGTACGGTAGGGATGAATATGCTTGGAAATTATACAGCGGGTATGATAATTCTTTTAACCCACTATTTGGGTGCAATACTAAACGGCATGATTTTCCGCGGCAAAACCGCTGCGGTATCTGCAAAAAATTTCGTTCTTCCCAAATACGACAATCTGCTTGCCGACGCGATTAACGGAAGCATAGCCGCCGTACTTGCCGTAGGCGGCTATATCGCGATTTTCAATATGATCATTGTCGTTTGTCAAGATATCAAACTTATCGGTTTTCTTTCGGAAACTTTTTGCAAACTAGGGATTCCTTACAAGCTTTGCGAAGGCGGCGTAACAGGAATCATCGAAATTACAAGGGGGGCATATCTTATATCCACCTCGGGCGATAGTCTTACGCGGACGGTCCCCTTATTGGCCGCGCTTATCTCTTTTGGAGGGCTGTCGGTTACCGTGCAATCGTTATCCTTTTTATCGGGATGCGGCATAAAAGCCCGTTATTATTTGTTAACAAAAGCATCCCACTGCATCGTAACCTATTTTCTCGCAACTTTAACAGCTATGGTTATACTTTAATATATAACTATAAAGTTAATTTCGCGCAAAGTGTATCACTTTTTAAATTTTATTTATGAAGTGGTTCCTTCATTACTATTTGATTTTTTCCGTTATTTTTAGCCTTATATAGATTTTCATCTGCTTTTTTAAGAAGTTCCGTCATGGTTTCGCCTTTATATTGTTTGACTCCTCCACTAATTGTAATTATTGTTTCCTCAACAAAAGGATGGTTAGAAACCGATTGCCTAATGCGTTCGGCAATGGTTGAGGCAACTTTGATATCTGCACCTGAAAAAATCACCATAAATTCTTCGCCGCCATATCGGCCTGCGATATCTGTTTCTCGAATATTCATTTTTATTCGTCTTGCGATTTCAACAAGCACTTCATCTCCGTAAATATGTCCTTTGGTGTCATTGACTTTTTTGAATTCGTCAATATCAAAAATAGCAATAGACAAAGGATTTTTGGTTCGATTGCTTTCTGCGATTGCAGCTTGCAAACAAATCATTAGCGTCCTATGGTTATATATTTTTGTCAAGCCGTCAGTCGACGATAGCTCCAGTAATATTTCATTCTTTTTTTCAAGTTCTTTTTCTATTTCCTTTTTCTCGGTTATATCAAACACTATTCCCGCCAAAAATAAGGGTTTGCCTTTGTCATCAAATTGCGTTATTTTCCCACGATCGTAGTACCATTTATATTTTCCGTTTTTTGTTTGGATGCGATACTCTGTTTCATACACCTCAGATTTACCATATAGATGGTCCATCATTGATTTCATAGTTTTGGCATAATCTTCGGGATGTAGCTTGTCTGTAAAATACTGATAGGAAACATTTTTCGGTATTTCATCCAAGCCATATCCCAGCGTCGTAACTTTGAGCGGGTTGAACTCTACTTCATTTGTCTTTATGTTCCAATACCAGTGTCCGAGATTGCCCGTCCAGGCATATTCTAACCTCGTATCCTCTTCCTTCTCTTTCAGCAATTGGTGGTTTAGCATTTCTAGAGCTTTTATCCGCTCTATCAAATCTTCTCTTGAACAAGTGGTAAAATCCATTTTATCCATATTGATTTCTCCTTTAACCTGTTTCTCTTCCTGTAATATGCATGGCGCAAAAACACCTTTGTTAATGGATACTTGTCTTATGCGTTAATATTGCCTCGATTATAACATAATAGAGGTCTTTCTGTAAATATTCTTGCAATTTTGCAAGATATTTTCGGAGTTCCGGACTTTTACCGATTTACCTATCTACC
>JAQVTZ010000225.1 GCA_028699795.1 Clostridia bacterium
GAAAACCGCGCTGATTTTCTTCTTTTCAATTATATAACTCTATCCCTTTTAAGTCAATTCCCAAACCAAACAACTTTAAGTATGTTTGTTTTGGAAAACCTATGGAACTACTTTATAAAACCGTATCCCTTTGAGATAAGCCTTTCTAATGGGTAAAAGCAAAAAAATTGCAAGAGGCGTTGGCAGAAGATTTACGCAACCGTAACCATGATTGCACCCGCGATTTCGTAATCGAATAATTTTTTGTAAATAAGAGGGGTCGCGGGCGGTAAGGTAATTGTATACGAACTGCCCGAGCCATTACTAAGAGTCCCGCAAAATACTCCCTTTTCTGGTGTGTGAACATACGCTGTCGGGAAAGCAATATCGGCGTTTAGGGTAAAGGATGCCCATCTAAATTGCGAAAGCAAGACCATTTGTCTATAGTTGTTGATAACGATAGGTTGGTTAGGCGTGCCTTGGCACGGCGCGTAAGAACCAATACGGTACAGCGAAACGACTGAAGCAAGAGTGGGATTGTCTAAGGCAATCGCCCCATAGTTTTCGCCCGTTTCATCGGTATCGTTTCCTATCGCTTTTGTTAGAATAACACCGTTGATGAGACTTGCATCCGCAAGATAAGTGTTGCCACTCTGCAGCGCTTGCGAGTCGTTTTGGCCAATAACGCCGCCCGAAATCGCCGTTGTCGCGGCTGTTGCCGTTATTTCGACAAACCCGACAGAATCAGCGACCGCGGCTTGCCCCTCCAATTTTCCCGCGATACCGCCTGTGTAAGCATTAGCAGACTCCGCAACAATGATTGCAACAGCGGAAGAGTTTTGAATGCTCCCTAAAGAAATCCCCGCAATGCCTCCTGTGATTGCGGACAGAGAGGTTTGCGGGCCCGCGTAAATTTCTCCCTCGAATACGCAATTGATGATACTGCCTTCGTGGTAGGCGACAAGCCCTGCGGTGATGGTATGGTTATCGTAATTGTTCAGCGATGTATTGACAACTTTAAGGTTGCGGATGCTGCCCTCTGCCGCAAGCGCTTCGAATAGCGCAAGCCGCGCGGGGTTCGCGTCTGTTGCTTCGCTACCTACATGAAGCAGCACAAGCCCCGATAATACCTTTCCGTTGCCGTCAAAATCTCCGCTGTATTCGCCCTCTATCATGGAGAAAACTTTTTTGCCGTTGTCAATATCGTTTACCAAAAGATAATCCAAAGTTAGGTAATCATGGAAAAAGTCCTTGCTGTTCAGCATGTCTAAGTCGTCGATGCTTTCGATACGGAATATCGAGGTTTCGCCGTCTGCAAGATAAAAATATCTAAAGTAAAGATCGGTATCGTTGGAGGCGTCTACATAATAATTGGGGTTGTCCGAGACGGCAAGCAGTCCGCTGTACCTTGTAAAACGGTTGTGTGTCTGGGCAACGCCGCTCATATCAACGGTGGCGGTCACGCTGTCTCCTTCTACAATGTCATTGGTGTTTACAACGGCCCCTACATCTACTACAGGCGAGCGGTAACTTTGACTCGTTTCAGTATAAGTTACCGTGATGAGTTTCGGGGTAATGCTGCCCGTATAGCTTCCTTCCACCATATAGTTGGGAGCGGCCGTGCCTGTAAGCGTAAACACAACAGGAGAAGACGGTGTGACATCTTGATGATTGTTTGCATAGTTTCCGTAAAAAGACAGATCCTCTCCGTCAATATTTTGGCTATCCAAAACGGCATTATTGGGAGCCTCAAATATGACATTGGATGTTTTATCGTATACTTTGGTAATTTCCCCTGTAATAAGGATTGCAACGGCTCTTCGCAAAATTGTTCCGTAATAGTCGCCAGTTAACAGGTAGTTGGGGCTTGCTGACCCCGACAGGGTAAATACAACGGGTAAATTATTGCCGGCATCGACATGGCTGCCGTCATATACGCCGCTAAAGGTAAGGTCGGCGCCATCCAGATTGTAGCTTAACGAAAGCGTAGCGACGGTGACGGTGTCGGTTTTGTCGTACACTTTTGAAATCGTGCCGTTTACCGTAATTGGCAAAGGCGTAATCTCTCCATAATAATCGCCTATCAGCAAGTAATCTCGGGGTGATTTCTATATAAGGCGCGGCAGCTTCAAAAATAGACGAGGTCAAAACAAACGAATAATTTGCGCTCGTATCGTTGGACAGGCTATCCGTTACCCCGAAGCTATGGGAAAACGGATAGACTCCCACAGATGTGCCTTGCAACGCATGCGCAAGCGGCGCGCCGTAAAGGGTTTCGCCGCTTTTTACAGCATCCAAAAGGGTAAAAACAACGGTTGCTTCCATCGGCTCGCCGTACTCGTAAACGGCATTCTCAATCAATACCCTTACCGTCCGTTGTACGGCGGTTAAGGTTGCGCCGGTAAAAGAAATATCGTAATTGGGATTGTTGGCGTTGTTTAGTGTGCCCTGTAAAATAGCGGTGGAAAAACCGGTTTCGACAAGGGAGTTTTCCAGCTCGAAACAACCCGATAAGGTTTCTCCGTTTACGACACCCAATCCGCCCTTACATAATATTCGAAACTAAACGGGTCGACCTCTTGCCCCGAAGTGCGTTTTGTTTGAGTCAATTCGTAACCGTATTGGACTGTATCCTAATAAGTGGACACGAAATAAGAAGTAGTGTACTATTGAAGTAGGCACAAAAGGAGAAC
>JAQVTZ010000052.1 GCA_028699795.1 Clostridia bacterium
AAAACCCTCGGCAACAGGAACATCGATAGCGGCCTGCTTGCAAGAAGAGCCGAATGTGATAAGAAAAGCATAGGTTTCGGGAACAATAAAATAATCTATTTCGTTAAACTGTCTGTCCCAAGGAGTCCCCGTGGAATAAACGGAATACTCGTTGTTCCAGTTGCGGCTCGTGCCCTCGAAATAAAAATCTCTTAGTCGTTTGACTCTGGGGGAAAGTTTGCCGGGCTCTTTGACCGCGCGCAAAATATCTTCTGCCATAAACTCCTCCTACAAAGGTATCGCCACAAGGCGTAGCCTTACGCTTTTATGACTATTCATATCCGACATCTATGTCAATTGCATAAAAAAAGCCGTTTCCAGCGAATCGGCTTTTGTAATTTAAGAAGTTTTTTGCGACCAATGTACCGTTATCGTAATGGTATCAGACAAGCCTTGGTGGATGGCACTGTTGTTGACAGGATCCCAGTAGACATTGAGGATAAACCTTAAGCTGTCTGTGCTTACGTAATCCAATTCGTATTCTTTTGTCTTTATCGTTTGAGAATCAGGAGTATAAACCGATCCGCCCGTGGCGTCTTCGGTAAGTGTAAGGTCTAACGGCAGATTGTTGGTTGTGGTAATTACAATATAATACTCGATTGCGATATCAGATATAGAACCATCGTCATTCGATACGCTTATGGCATAATTATGGCTGTCCCCGGGCTTAATATTGTCGCAATTAAGCGTAATGGCGCCACCGTCTTTGGTGATGTCTACTTGAAACACATGTTTTGCGACACCAATGGTATCCTGTCCGCCTGTACTGACAATGTAACGAGAAAAAGAAGTCCCCGTAATTAGAACTGCGACCAATATCAAATAAAATAAGTAAGTTTTTATGGGCAATTTTAGCTTATTTTTCATTTTTGTTACACCTTGGGCCCATCTGCGGCACATAAACCGCAACGCGTTACATTAGATGATACAATATTAACATAAATATCACAAATAAGCAATAACGAAATAGAACTTTTGCTTGAATATGATAAAATTATCCGTAGTAGTCTTTGTTTGCGCCTCGGCGGTTTTCTTTGAGTTCGTTTCGAAACGCTTCCAGTTGCTTTTCCAGCTTATCCGCAATTTCGGGATAAATCATAGAAGTATTATACCCTTCTGCAGGGTCTGCGGTGAGATCAAATAGATAATTTTTGTATACTTGGTCAAAAAACGCTGTATTTTCCGAAGCAACTCTTTGGTAATACTTAAATTGATGGGTCGTATTGTCGACTTGGTGCGGCATTTGCACCGCCTGTACTTTGCCGGCTCGTAAATGGTAGAGCGTATCATGAATTGATGTATCCGAAGGAATGGCGCCTTCAAGCAAATCTACCATACTCTTGCCGTCGATTACTCTGTCTTGCGGTAAAGACGATATCCCCGCATATTGCAACAGCGTAGGGAAAATATCCGTATTCATGGTGGGAGTGGTAATGATTTTGGCATCTTTTCCGACATTGCCATCGGGGTAGTTGACAATCATCGGCATTTTTTGTCCGCCGTCGAAAGTTGTCCCCTTGCGCCCTCGAAGCGCTCCGGCAACACCTTCTCTGCCGGGACCGTTATCGCTTGTAAACATGATAAGCGTGTTATCATAGGCGCCTTTTGCTTTGAGTGTGTCGATGATTTGCCCTAAATAAGCATCGAACTCTTCGATACAATGAATATAACTGTCGTCGGACGGGTCATACTTTTGTCCTGAGTAAATGGGATAATGCGGCCATGGCGTGGCATAATAGGCAAAAAACTTTTCTTCTTTATCTACGGATTGGACGATATATTCATTGATTTCTGCAGTAAGCAATTTTGTTGTTTCGGATTGGTCTTTTATCTCATCGTGCGACAAGACTTCGGTTGCAACTCCGTCAACTTCCCTAACCCAATTATAAGGAGTCATATCGTTGACATAATAACTTCCGTAAAAATAATCGAAACCTTGTCTTGTAGGCAGGTATTCGCCGTAATCGCCAAGATTCCATTTGCCGAAAAGTGCCGTGCTGTAACCCGCGCTTTGCAGTACCTCCGCCACGGTAATCTCATCGCCGAGGATCCCCTCTACATTGTTCTTAAAAGTAAAAGAATTGTTGTATCTGGTATTTCCGAACGGGTCGAACGAAACCACCGAGGGAAAAACTACTTGGTCCAAATAGCCGCGCGCGGGATACCTCCCTGTAAGTATGCCGAACCTAGACGGAGAACATACAGGCGAGCAAGAATAAAAGTTTTCGTACCTTACGCCCTCATCCGCCAACATGTCGAGATTGGGTGTCTGAATCGTTGCATTTTGTCTACCTAAATAGCTATAACAAGAAATATCGGAGTAAGCCATGTCATCCATCAATATGACCAAAATATTGGGTGAGGATGCGGAAGCCGAGTCTTTGACGGAAGAAAGATATTCGTCATGTCCTTTCTGCATACCAAATACTTTGGGTCGCGCTCTCATGCTTATGGCAAGGAAATAAAAAGCGGACGAAAATATCATGACAACAGATACGATTACCGCGATAACATATTTGCAACTTTTTTGTGAACGCCGCAACCAAATGAGGAGCGCAACAGCCGAGACAATGGGGATTGCCGCAAGCATTAAGTTGTATCCTGTGCGTTTCCAAAAAGGATCCGCGCCCCAAATAAGAAAATAGAGCACAACACCGCCCGTTAAAATAAGATAACTTATCCAAAATCCGAAATGGATTTCTTTTTTACGCAAAAAATGAATAAAGACGGCAATTGCTGAAACAACGGAAAGCGCAACTGCCACTACACTAAGAGGTACCATTCCGCTTACAAGCGTAACAATCATAAACACTGACACCGCTATCGTTACTACAATCGATTTCATGTTTTTGAGTTTGCTTGTTTTATTCTGTCCGTCTATCAATTCTTGTTCCTCACAAAACCATGTTTACACAACATGCGCGATGTACTCATATTATCACGCTTTCAATTTATGGTCAATACATCTTTGTAAAGAAGAGATGCGCTGACCCACAGTTAGTGTAAAATATTTATCGGAAAAAAATTTCAAAAAAATTTAGAGATTTAACTCGCAATTGTGTATAATGTTAATTATGGAAATTCAAGTCGGATGCGGCGCTGGGGTCGAAACCGCAACAAAAATAGAGCTGAGAGAATTGGGTATCGACGCCCCTTGTATTCACGGCAGATTTATATTTGAAGGCAACGGCGAAGATATCGCGAAGTGCAATCTCTTGTTGCGCACAGCAGACAGAGTGCAAGTGGTGTTGGGGCGGTTTGCTGCCGCAACTTTCGACGCTTTGTTCGAGGGTGTCAAAAGCATTGCTTGGCAAGAGATTGTCTCCCGAAACGCCGCGATTATCGTGAACGCGCGAAGCACGAAGAGCGCTTTGTTCGCGCTGTCGTCCATCCAAAGCATTGCAAAAAAAGCCATTGTTGTAAACCTCAAAAAAAAGTATTCCTCGTTGCCCGAGACGGGCGCTCCCGTTAGAATAGAGATATCCCTCTATCAAGACGAGGCAACCGTCACGCTGGACACCTCGGGAGACGGCTTGCACAAGCGGGGTTACCGTGACTTGGTTTGGGAAGCGCCCATTAGAGAAACGCTGGCGGCGGCAATCATAAAATTGTCGGTTTGGAATCCCGAAAGACAACTTATAGATACCTTTTGCGGCTCAGGCACGATTGCGATAGAAGCGGCCATGATTGCCTTGAACATTGCGCCGGGGCTGTATCGCCGTTTTGCGTTTCAAGATTTGGATATTGTCGACCAAGATATTTTACCCCGCCTAAAAGAGGAAGCCGCCGCAAGAATAGAGCGCGACAAAAAACCGAGAATTGCAGGTTATGATATCAATCCCAAGGCGGTCAAACTTGCCGTGCATCATGCGTCGAATTTTCATCTTGAACATGCCGTTCATTTTGAAACAAGGGATATGCGTACTGTGTCATCACGCTATAAGTACGGGGTAATTATTACCAATCCTCCCTACGGCGAAAGGCTTTTGGAAGAAAAAGAGTTGAGAGAGTTATACCGTGATTTCGGCAAGCTGTACCGCTCTTTGGACGAGTGGAGCTTGTACGCGATTACTTCTTATGCTGATTTTGAGCGATGTTTCGGCAAAAAAGCGGACGGAAACCGCAAAATTTTTAACGCGGGTCTGGAATGCAGATTGTACAGGTATTTAGGTGAAAAACCTCCTTTTCGTCAGGCGTAAAACATATTTTGTAACCTTCTTATTATTAAAACGATTATTGATTTCGATGTTTTGCTGTAGTATAATTAGGCAATGAAGGAGGTGAAAGATGTATCCTTATAAAATAGGGGGCGTATTCACGCTGTACGGACTGATGATAGGCGTTGGCATAGCGTTGTGCTATTTCGTTCTATGGGTTTATTGTAAAAAAGCAAAAATCGAAAACAGGTTTGTCGATTTCATCACTTATGCGACATTGATATCGGTGGCATTCGGCTTTGTTTCGGCAATGTTGTTTCAATCGCTATACGAGTATATCGAGAATCCTGCCGAAGGCTTCCAAGTAAACGGAAGTATGACGCTAATTGGCGGGTTAATTGGCGGCGTAGTTGTATTTTTTATCATTTATCTGCCTTTACGCAAAAAATATCAAAGCAAGTTTATCGATATTATTTCCATCTTTCCGTGCAGTATTATGTTGGCAATTGCGTTTGGGCGGATAGGGTGTTTTTGCGCTGGATGCTGTCATGGCATCCAAACGAACAGCATTTGGGGCATTACATTTGTGGGAATGGAGCATCCCGTATACCCCACCCAACTTTTTGAGTCGGCATTCTTTTTTGTATTATTTGCAATCGCATCGTTTTTGTTTTTGAAGTATCGATTTAAATACAATTTGCCGCTATTTCTGCTTTTTTACGGATTGTTCCGTTATTTGATAGAATTTATCAGAGGCGACGAGCGCGGCGCTTTTATCGCGGGTATGTCACCGTCGCAATTCTGGGCTATTGTTATGATGGTAATTGCCGTTCCGCTTGCAGTTTTGCTGTACTATATGCACAAAAAACGCGACAGATATTTAATAGAACATCCTATTATTGAACCGTTAAAAAAACTAAATAATTTCTATCAAATTCAAAAACTTTAAAAATCCAATAATAACGACAGGCGCAAATAAATAAGCGACAAGTGATTGCCGTCCCAGTAAGACAACGGGTTGAAGAAAGCGGTTGGGTATATCGCAATACCGTTTTCTAAACAATAAATCGTCCGCCGCGCTGCCTAACAAAAAGAAACCCAATGAGGGGAGAAGCGGTTCGAAGTTGTCGACGCTCCAATGCAAACCCTGTTCGGAATAAATAAAAAGAGCGAACATTCTAAAATCAGACGGCAAATTATAATACGCCTCTGTGAAAAGCAGTCTGCCCCAAAAATATAATCCGACAGCGGTCGTCAAAACGCCGAGTGCAATAAGATGATTTCTTTGCACTTTATATTTTTTTATCGGTATCCATAAGAATAAACAAACGGTCAAAACCGCAAGGATATTGAATACAAACAGGCCTTTAAAGAATGACGGAAAGAGCAAGGTTCCCAGTTGATGACAGAGCATAAAAACGGAAGTAATCAACCCCAATCGAGTCGCGCGGCGAATAGGATCTTTTGTAAAATTGCAGTTGATTCCGCTTAAATAGGCAAATAGAAATATCACCAAAGGCTGTACAAACCGTTTTGCGGCAAGAAAAGTATAATCTCTGCACAGTTTCAGTAAAAAAATGCCTACGATATTTTCGGGATGGATAAAAACGGGCAAATAACCGCAAACATGGTCTACGGTTACCAAAATAAGTAACAGCCCCCGCAAATAGTCGAATTCCCACAGCCTGCGGTGATTGTGAGCGAGATTTAATGTGATTTCAGATTCCATCATCAGGTATTATATACCTAACGGCAAATCTAAAACCTTTTTTAAAAAATGTTAAAAAACGAGTTTGGAAGCGGCTCCTTGGTCCAACACGATAACGACATCGTTGTGTTGTTGCAGAACACTTGCAGGGCAGGAGGGATCGGATTTTCCTTTTAGCGCTTTGGCAATTGCATCCGCCTTATTGGTACCTGTGGCTACCAAAAGCAGCCTTTTTGCGGCCATAATATCTTTGATTCCCATTGTGATGGCGCGTCTGGGCACTTCATTTATCGATTGGAAAAATCTTGCGTTGGCATCAATCGTGGATTGATTCAAAGTAACGGTATGCGTGCGGCTTTCGAAGGGGGTGCCCGGTTCGTTAAACGCGATATGACCATTGGTCCCGATGCCCAACAATTGAATATCGCGAGGAAGCGTATCCAATAATGCGTCGTATCTTCGACATTCGGCAACGGGATCGCCTGTTCCGTCGGGAACAAAGGTGTTTTGCAGAGGGATATCAATCTTATTAAAGAGATTGGTTTGCATAAAATAACGGTAGCTTTGGTCGTGCGTTGCGGAAAGTCCCACATACTCGTCCAAATTGACGGTGCGGATTTCTTTATAAGAAATTTTTTGCGCGCAATCTTCCGCCATAAGGCGATAGATCCCCAAAGGGGTGGAACCAGTCGCCAAACCCAATACTGCGCGGGGGTTTGACTTCACAATGTCTTTGATATAGCCGTAAGCTATTGTACTGAGCTCTTCATAATCTTTTGCAATAAATATTTTCATTGTTTCCCTTTTGTTCTTCCTTTACTTCGGTATTATTATTGGCTTGTTTGTTGAATCTTATCATTTTTTTGCAAAGAAAGCAACTTTTACGGATTGATAATCAATAGGAGACTCGTTACTTTTAAGTATTTTCTAAAAAGAAAATCTTATATTTGGAAAAAAGCTATTGTAACGGCGAGGTCCAACCCACTATCATATTGTAAATTTATATATTGACAACAGTATATATGTAGTGTTATAATCACTAATGTAATTTTAAATATTATAATATAATAGGCGGGCTCACGACAAATGTTAGAAATCTCCCATCTGTACAAAAAATATCTCAACAGCGAACGGTTCGCGGTCGAAGACCTCAATTTGTCGCTCAAGGGCGGCGAAATCTTCGGATTTTTGGGCAAAAACGGCGCGGGTAAATCCACTACGATTAAGTGTCTTACGGGTATCTATCCATACAGTTCGGGCAGCATAAAGATTTGCGGTCACGATATCGGCAAAGACCCTATCAATGCAAAACTGAATATGGGCTATGTGCCAGATGATCATTCGGTTTACGAGAAGATGACGGGTGGCGAGTATGTTAATTATATCGCAGATTTATACAAGGTTGCGCGCAAAGACAGAGAAGAAAGATTGCAAAAGTTTTTGGTACAATTTCGTCTTACCAAAGCAATAGATTTACAAATTAAATCCTATTCCCACGGCATGAAACAAAAAATATGCATCATAGGCGCGCTAATTCACAACCCCAAGCTGTGGGTATTGGACGAACCCATGATGGGACTAGATCCTCAATCCATGGTAGAAATTCTTAAGAGAATGCATGAGCATTGCGAGGCAGGCAACACTATTTTTTTCTCCAGCCACAACCTCGACCTTGTCGCCAAAATTTGCGACAGGGTCGCTATCATTAACGACGGCAAACTGTACGATGTCATAGACCTTCATGTCAAAGGTAACAAAGAAACGCTGGAAAACACTTTTCTTAAGATTACAACCAGCGAAGAAGACATGCAATAAGCGGTGGGGTCATGAAAAACATATATACATTGTTAAAATTAGAATTCAAAAACAAGTTCGGCGATTTCTCTTACAAAAGCGGGAAATCCTGGACAAAGCTAATTGCTACCCTTTTCTTCTTTGCGCTTATTCTCCTTATTGTTTACTTTGGCGCGACTACCGTGTTTCATATGTTCGATAAGGCGGGGATGGCGTACGAAGCGCTTGTTATTTTGTTTACCGTTCTTTTTGCTTATCTCATTATTTCGGGGACAAGCAGTACTGTCAAAGTACTATATTATAAAGGTGACAACGAAATTTTGATGCGGTTTCCCGTTACGGGAGCGCAAATCTTCGTTTCCAAAACTCTCTTTTTAATTATCAATCAGTTCATTTCATCCCTTGTAATTACGCTGCCCTTTATGTTTGCGTATTCCAATGTGGTAGATGTTTCCGCCGCGTTTGTCAAAATGGTGCCTGTCGTTATAGTGTATTTGGTGCTGATACCCTTCTTTTTATCCAATATCCTTGCCATACCTATGATGCATCTTACCAACCGCATTCGCAACAAGTTTATTATACTTATTATCGGGATGTCGCTTATTATGTCGGTGGTATTTGCAGTGTATATGCTGATATTCGACAAAATCATTACATTCTTAAGAGACAGCAGTTTTTCGGTGTTTTCGGAAGAAGTCGTGGCAATGATTAAAAATGTAGTCCAATACTTTTTCCCTTCTAAGTTTTTTGCCGATATCCTGCTGGAACAAAATCTTTTATTATCCTATGGCGTGTTAAGTGGTTTGATGTTGCTGTTTATGGGCGGAATGATTGCCGTAATCGCGGCTTTGTACCAAAAAACCTTGCTAAAGAATATAGAAATAGAGGGAAGCGCGTTCAAACGCAAAACCCGCATGAAGGTGCGCAGTCTCAACGCGACCATTTTGCGCAAAGAGTTCGTGCAGGTGTTCCGCTCCATCAATTACGGCTTCCAGTACTTTGTCATGGCTTGCTCGATGCCCGTGATGGTATACTTTTGCAACAAAATCGCCACAAGTATCGGTCGTAACGATATCGGCGACCAAATATCTTTGGGGCTTACACTATTGGTGATGCTGATCTTTATGACCATTATCACATCTTTCGCGTCTACTTCGGTCAGTCGTGAAGGCCGCAACTTTTACCAAACAAAGGTGCTTCCCGTGTCGATTCACAGGCAGATGGGCATAAAGTTTCTAATGTATATGATTGTGTCTTTCCTTGCCAATCTTGTGTGTGTCGGGATGTTGGTTTTCCTTAAGCAAATGGATTACCTCACGGGGCTATGGGTATTCGGTATCGTGCAGTCCAGCGCCGCCGCGCTTACTTTGTACGGTATGCGTATGGATATCAACAAACCGCAATTCAATCTGTCTGGAGAGGGAGAAGTGGTAAGCAATTCCGCCAATACAACAGGCGCGGTCGCTTTGGGTTTCTTTATCTCTTTGCTAGAAGGGATGGCGGCTATGGTGTTAGCATATATCGCGACACCCCAATTCATGATTATCGTGTGCTCTGTCATCGCGCTTTTGTTCTTTGCAATAAGCCTGTTCGTCTATTTTTTCAAGATGGAGAAGGCTTACAACAAAATTGCAAAATAATGGGAGAGAAACACGACTTCTGCACAAATGTGCCGATAAGGTAACCTAATAGCACGAAAAAGGGTAACCGGGCAAATAGAAAACAATCAAAGGCATGACGAATGGTTGAAACATCAGATGAATTAGGTTGTTAATTCTTAAGCAAAAGATAAAAGGGAGACTTAAAAGTAAAATGAAAAAGTTTCTGATTGGGATAGTTTTTATCATACCGGTGATTATTGTTCTCGCAATAACGGCAACGGGACATATTATTGCGCTAAGCAATCCTCTTAATGCAGGGCGTATGGAATTGCGTGACGGCAATAACGAAATCATCGAACAAAATAAAAACGATATCTTCTATATAGATGCGAGCGACGACAGCCAATTTATCGTAATTGATCTTTATCCGGCCATTACGGACCAAAGTATTATCTACCGAATCAATAAAGACTTACCCAATGCCGGTGATATGGATTTTGTGCAAGAAGAGGGTACCAACCATTACCGTTTTGTGCCTTTGTTCGACGAATATGGCAGGGCCAAGAGCGGGGTAGTACAGATTACGATTTACGCGGCGAACAACATCAGCGTCAGCAGAACCATAACCGTAGTGATTCGCTCCGAAATCATAACTGGGATTGAGATTTATAATGAAGAAGGAGTCGTTATAGAGGGAGGACTAGAGCTTAACGCGCCTATGCAATTGTATTGTGATATTGCTCCGATGGATGCATTAGATTACCAAAATTTTAACTGGACAAGCAGTGATCCTTCTGTTGTGCGGGTATCTGGCAACGGATTTATCACACCGCTTGCGCGCGGCAATGCGACCGTAAGCGTTAACGCGCTCGATAAAAAAGGCAACATGCACAGCGCGGAGTTGCAGGTCAATACCGAAAACGCCCTGGTTAAAGCCGTCAAGATAAAGACTTCCACCGAAATTTCTATAAATTGGATTAAATCCAACTTACTGTTATCTTCTTCGGCGGAAGTTAGCGCAACCCAAGAAGGCTCTTACATTGTATCCGAAAACGGGTTGCAATACATCTTATCCGTATCGCATTGCGACTATGACGAAGCGGTTTTCTCCGCTGCGTTAAGCACACTTTATACCCAAAACGGGCCGTATTATTTAGAGCTGCATTATGCCGATGTCAATCGCAACGGGCAGATACCGCAGGCAACTTTTGAAGTCAGTGATCCTACCGTATTGCAATTGGATACCGCCAAGAATATGATTATTCCTCTTAGAGCAGGCTCTGCGCAATTGATTGCGCATTATAATGGCAGTACGGTAACGACCTCCGTTACGGTAAAAGAACGCCCATCTGCATTCAATTTGCTCTATACCGATTCCGATGCGCAACTGGGCAG
>JAQVTZ010000053.1 GCA_028699795.1 Clostridia bacterium
TGCTTTTTACTACAAATGCTGCAAACTTCTGCATTTTTTAACCCTTACTTCGTAATAATTTATTATAACATATGTTACATTATTGCAACAATATTTTAGTAATAATAATAACAAAAAACCCTGTACAACTATTGCACAGGGTAATTGCTTTTGTGTTTAGATATCTTTATACCAGTTGAATAATTGCCTTGGATGCATCGTCACCGCGGCGATTGCCGAGGCGCAGGATGCGGGTATAACCTCCGCCTTGTCCCAGCTCTTGCGCTCTTAAGTCATACTTGGGAGCATATTCGCGGAACAACTTTTCGATAAGGGGATGTTTGATATCTTTGGTACGCTCTTTATAAGCGGCCTTCTTTTCTTTTTCGCCTTGTACTTCTTGAAGATCGGGAAGAAGCGCCATCATACGCCTGCGCGCCGCAAGTTTCTTGGGCCCGTCATTGGTGTATTCGACATTGATTTTCTCGTCCTTCAGATTGGTTTTTTGTTTTGTGACTTTTACATCGTCTTTATAAGTCTTTATTGCGAGAGTGATAATTTTTTCGGCCACTCTACGAACTTCTTTGGCTCTCTCGACGGTGGTCTCTATTTGACCATTCCACAGCAATTGCGCCGCTTGGCTATATACAAGCTGTACTCTTTGGTCTGTTCTTTTGCCTAATTTTCTTACGCTTGCCATAAACTACTCCTTACTCGTCCTTATTGTTTAAGCTTAGGCCGATGGCTTCCAGCTTTTTGATGACCTCATCTAGGGATTTGCGACCGAGATTGCGGACCTTAAGCATATCCTCTTCGGATCTCTTTACAAGGTCTTCCACGGTGAAAATGCTGGCCCTCTTGAGGCAGTTTAGCGGCCGTACCGACAGCTCTAGCTCTTCGATACTCATAGACATCGCCTTTGTTTGCTTATCGTCGTCACGGTTGACGAGAATCTCAACATTCTCCATATCTTCTACAAGATTGATAAAGAGTTTGAGATAATCCTGCATCACCTTGGCGGCAAGAGCGATAACTTCTCTGGGAGACGATGCGGCATTGGTGCGCACATGTATAAAAAGCTTGTCGTAATCGATAGATTGCTCGACACGGGTGCTTTCGACATTGTAACTCACCGCCACTACGGGCGAAAACAAAGAGTCTATCGGAATATAACCTATCGGTGCTTTGGGGTTCTTATTGTCTTTTGCGCTAACATAACCGCGCCCAACGCCAATGGTAAGCTCCATATTGATAGAGGCGCCCTTGTCCATTGTGCAAATGGTAACATCGGGATTGGTAATCTCTATACCGGAGGGAACATTGATATCGCCTGCGGAAACAACACATTCGCCGCTCTTTACCAAAGAAACCACGGTATTTTCGAATGTTTCGGGATCATGCACCTTAACAGCGATTTCTTTGAGGTTAAGAATAATATCGGCTACATCTTCGCGCACGCCGGATATTGTGGAAAACTCGTGACTTACTCCATCTATTTTTACGCCTATGATGGCCGCTCCGGGAAGAGCTGTGCAAAGTATCCGGCGGAGGCAGTTTCCTATTGTGATGCCATAACCTCTCTCCAAAGGCTCCATGATAAAAGTCGCCTCGGACCTGCTTGGTTCTTCCGCAGTGATTTTAGGTTTAAATATTTCCATCATATTGAAATCCTCCTTATTGGGATATTACTTGGAGTACAACTCGACGATCATGTGGTCGGCTATGGACAGATCCACATCCTCGCGGGTGGGTAGTTCTACAACCTGTCCGCTGAGAGTCGCTGTATCAAATTTGAGCCACTTGGGAAGATTGGATATTTTGGAATTCTTGAGTTCTACAAAGAATGCTTTATCTTTATGCGTTTCTTTTACGGCAATGGTATCCCCTGCTTTTACAAGATAAGAAGCGATATTAACCGGCTTGTCATTTACCGTGATGTGCCCGTGATTCACAAGCTGTCTTGCCTGCGCTCTGGAAGAACCGATACCCATACGGAATACGATATTATCCAGCCTGCGCTCGATAAGAACCAACATGTTGTCACCTGTCGCACCGCGCATTCTTTCGGCCATTTCGTAGTAACGATGAAATTGCTTCTCCATAAGACCGTATGCTCTCTTGGCTTTTTGTTTTTCGCGCAACTGTATTCTGAAGGCAGACGCTTTTTTGCGACCCAAACCGTGTTGTCCGGGAGGTGTAGGACGCTTTTCTAGCGCGCAGTTCTTGCTAAAGCATCTGTCTCCTTTCAAAAATAATTTTGTTCCTTCGCGTCTGCAGAGTTTGCAAACGGGACCTGTATATCTTGCCATGATTCGTATATCCTCCTAAATTACAACCTTCTGCGTTTGGGGGGACGGCAACCGTTGTGCGGGATCGGAGATACATCTTGTATCTTGGTGACCTCGAGGTCAACGACTTGCAATGCCCTGATTGCAGCTTCTCTACCTTGTCCGGGACCCTTGACATATACCTCCACTTTGCGGAGGCCCATGTCTTTGGCGATTTTGGCTGCGTCTTCGGCAACCATCTGAGCGGCATACGGCGTCGCTTTGCGGCTGCCTCTGAGGCCCAGTTTGCCGGAGGAAGACCAACTGATTACATTCCCCTGCATGTCGGAAATTGTAACGATGGTGTTATTGAAAGAAGCATGGATATGCGCTTGGCCTTTCTCTACATGCTTGTTATCTTTTCTTCTTTTGATTGCAGATCTTCTAATAGCTGCCATTTTTGTCTACCTCCTGTTAATCGGCTTTTTTTACGCGACCCACAGTACGCTTGGGACCCTTGCGGGTACGGGCATTCTGCTTGGTGTTCTGACCGCGAACGGGTAAGCCTTTGCGGTGCCTTACACCACGATAGCAGCCGATTTCCATCAGTCGTTTGATATTAAGCATTACATCTCTTTTTAGATCGCCTTCTACATGAAGATTCTCTTCGATGTAATCACGGATTTTGATTATTTGGTCTTCAGTCAAATCCTTTACACGAGTATCGGGGTTGATATCACAAGAAGTAAGTATCTTGTTTGATGTCGTTCTGCCGATACCGTATATGTAGGTGAGCCCGATTTCTACTCTTTTTTCACGGGGTAAATCCACACCTGATATACGAGCCATTTAGTAACCTCCAATTTTGATTTATGTATATGTAGGAGTCTTCGGGTAATCTGCCGTGGATGAGCGAGATCAGCCGCCCCGAAGATTTTTGCTTAACTGTAAAATTATAACATACAATACTTTTGCTTGCAAACATTTGCAAGCAAAAGTATGCTATAAACTGTTTGCATTACCCCTGTGTTTGCTTATGTTTGGGGTTTTTGCTGCATATTACCATTACTTTGCCGTGTCTTTTGATGATTTTGCATTTGTCACACATAGGTTTGACAGACGGTCTGACTTTCATTTAGGTATCCTCCTAGTTTTTGTTGCGATATACTATTCTGCCTTTGTTGAGATCATAGGGACTTATCGCTATTTTGACATTGTCTCCCTCGCAAACCTTAACATAATGCATCCGCATTTTCCCTGCAAGATAGGCCGTTATAATATGCCCGTTTGTAAGTTTGACCTTGAAAGTGGTGCCGGGAAGCACCTCGATCACTTTGCCTTCAACCTCGATAACATCGTCTCTCGACATAAAACTCTCCTATATATTTTTTAAGCGTTGAAACTTCGGAGCGAGCTCCTTATTTCCGCATTGAATATCTTGGCGCCTTCGCGTAGCTTGACTGCAAGTTTGGGTATCGACGAACCGTCGGTTTTTACATGCTTGATTTGTTTCAGCTTGGGCTTTTCTATTCGTCGAAGTTCGCCGTCGGCGATTTTAATATATTTGTCGTCTACAATTTCGACCACAATAAAAAACCTTCCGCTGTCTCTGCCTTTTATCGAATATACAATGGTACCTACTTCTATCCCTTCCATACTAAACCGTAAGAATCTCCACTCCGTCTTCTTTGATAATGACGGTGTTTTCGTAATGCGCCGAGGGTTTGCCGTCCCGCGTAGCTACCGTCCACCCGTCACTTAACTGACGCACACTGCGCGTTCCCATATTTATCATGGGTTCGATTGCGATGGTCATGTTTTTGACAAGTCTGATGCCTCGGCCCTCTACCCCATAATTGGGTACGCTGGGATCTTCGTGTAGCGAAGTGCCTATACCATGACCGACAAGTTCCCTGACAACGGAATACCCGTTGCTCTCGACATAGCTCTGTATGGCGTGTCCCAAGTCTCCCAGTCTTACACCGTCTTTAAGAACGGAAATGCCTTTATAGAAACTTTCGCGGCACACTTCCATAAGATTGCGCTTTTCGTTGCTGATATCTCCTATCGCCACGGTTCTCGCGGCATCCGCATGGAAGCCCTTATAACACGCGCCGCCATCGATCTTTAGAAGAGTTCCCTCTTCCAAAACTCTTTTGCCGGGGATTCCGTGCACAATTTCGCTGTCTATCGATGTGCATAGTGTGCCGGGGAAGCCACCATACCCTAAAAAGGAAGGAGTCGCATCACATTTTTTTATGTAATCGTAAGCAATTGCGTCCAGCCTGCGGGTGGTTACCCCCGGCTTGGCGTTTTCACTTACCAAATCCAGTACATCGCGCAAGATTGCTCCCGCCCGACGCATGTATCCGAGCTCGACTTCACTTTTAATCGATATCATTTAATATCCTTTTGACATCCTCGAACACTTCTTCTATCGTTCTGTCTGCGTTGAGCGTAACCAATATCCCTTTCTCTTCATAGAAGTCTATAAGAGGGTTGACGGTACTTTGGTAAACATCCAGCCGCTTTTGAATAGTTTCGGGTTTGTCGTCCTCGCGGATGTACAACTTGCCGCCGCACTTTTCGCAGGTGTCGCTGCTATAGGTCGAAATATGGTAACAAGCTCCGCATCTGCAACTTCTTCTGCCAGTCAGTCTTTTCATAACGATAGACGGATCTACCGCTAAGTTAAGAACTGCATCAATATCGGCTATCTTGTCCAATGCCACGGCTTGGGCAAGCGTACGGGGGAAGCCGTCTAAAAGAAACCCTTTTGTGCAGTCTTCTAAAGACAGCCTCGACTCTACAATTTTGATTACAACATCATCGGGAACAAGCTGGCCTTTGTCCATAAAAGATTGGGCATACTTGCCGAGCTCGGTACCTTTCGCAATATTGCTGCGAAACGCGTCTCCCGTAGAGATGTGCGGTATTTTGTAATATTCTGTTATCTTGTTCGCCTGAGAGCCTTTTCCGGCTCCCGGGGCGCCCAGCAATATCACATTCATTATTTCAAGAATCCTTTATTATTCTTTACAAGGAGTTGTGACTCCAACTGCTTTTGGAACTCCAGCGCGACAGACACGACAATCAGAAGTCCCGTTGCCGAGAATGCGCTCCCGAATCCTAACGCCGCAAATCCCGGAACCTGTTGCAAAATAAGTGTCGGAATGAGCGCGATAAAAGCAAGGAACAATGCGCCAAACAAAGTCAGTCTATTATTGATACGGCGCAAGTGGTCGCTTGTCGAGCGTCCGGGCCTGATCCCGGGTATAAATCCGCCGTTTTGTTGCAGCATCCGCGCGACATCGTCCGGATTAAACTGAATCTGCGCATAGAAGTATGCGAAGAAGATAATCAGGAAGAAAGTGAACAGCGGATACAGATTACCGTTGGTCCCGAACCATTCTGCCCAGAAAAGTCCGAACTTAGAAGTGCCAGCTCCCGCAAATTCAATGATCATTTGGGGGAACATAATGAGCGAAGTGGCGAAAATGATAGGCATAACACCGCTTGCGTTCACTTTAATCGGAATATGCGTGCTTTGTCCGCCGTACATTTTATTGCCCTTTATTTGTTTGGCATACTGTACGATAATTTTGCGGTCCGCCATATCGAAGAATACGATAAGACCAAACAACAATACCACCATAACTAAGAAGCCCAAAAGGAACCAAATGCCAGTGAAATCGGGGTTGGCGGCAGTAACCTGCGCAGGTATCGTCACAAAAGCTGCGGTATAAATTGCCGAGCCGAGTGTCGAAAGAATACCAACAAATATAATAAGCGAAGTGCCATTGCCGATGCCATATTCTGTAATTCTTTCACCCAGCCACATCACGAGAGCAGAGCCGCCCGTGAGTATTAAGATAATAAATATCATGGTAAATACTTCGCTTGCGGTACCGTCGCCAAATATAGGAACAATAAATTCTCTCCAGGCAAAGATAATGCCGATAGCTTGTATGATGGCCAACAATATCGCCATATATCTGGTGTATTGTGTTATCTTTTTGCGTCCCTCTTCACCCTCTTTGTTCAGCTTTTCGAGCTTAGGAATAATGAGGGTAAGAAGTTGCATGATAATGAACGAGTTAATAAACGGGACTATACCCAACGCAAACAAAGTTCCGTTTTGGAAAGAGTTGCCGGTAATCGTGGACAGCATCTGTAAGAAATCGTTGTTGGCGATATTCGTCAGACCCATCGCATTGATATCGAGACCGGGTATGGGCACAAAACATCCTATCCTGTAAACCAAGATTAGGAGAAATGTGAACAGTATTTTCCTCCGTATATCGGGAGATTGAAAAGCATTTTTGATAGTCTGTAACATCAAATTACCTCAACTTTGCCGCCTGCTTTTTCGATTTTCTCGACAGCCGACTTCGTAAATTTGTTTGCTTTTACGGTTATGCTTTTGGTAAGTTCGCCGTCACCGAGTATCTTTAACCCGTTGGCGCCAAGACCTGTGATATAACCGTTTTCGCAAAGAAATTCTTTGGATACGACTGTACCATTGTCAAACTCTTCCAGTTCGCCGACATTGACGATAGTGTAATCTTTCTTAAAGGGACTTTTGAAGCCTCTCTTGGGTAACTTACGGGTGATAGGCATTTGGCCGCCTTCGAAACCGGGACGAACACCCCCACCGCTTCTGGCCCATTGACCTTTGTGGCCTTTTCCTGATGTCTTGCCGAGTCCCGAACCGATACCTCTACCAAGTCTCTTAGATGCTGTAACGGCGCCTTCGCCGGGAGCTAATGTATGAAGTTTCATATCGTACCCTCCTATTCCGCAACCTGTTCTACTTTGACGAGATGCGCGACTTTCGCTATCATCCCTTGTATCTCTTTGCGGTCTTCTTTAATTACGGACGAATTAGTTTTGCCTAGTCCGAGCGCGGTAAGATTGGCTTTTTGGTTTTTGATACGGTTGGCAGGGCTTTTTACAAGCGTGATTTTAATCTTCATGTCGCCCTCCTTAACCCAAAATTTCTTCTACGGATTTGCCGCGTACTTTTGCTACATCTTCTGCAGTACGCAAGCTCTTGAGACCCGCAATCGTCGCTTTGACGCAATTGATAGGATTACTGCTGCCTATCGATTTGGTACGGATATCCGGGATACCGCTTACCTCCAACACGGCACGCACAGCGCCGCCTGCTATCACACCAGTACCGGGAACAGCGGGGAGCATAATAACTTTGCCTCTGCCATAAATACCGGTTGTCGCATGGGGTATGGTCGTACCGCTCATCGATACCGAAAACATCGCTTTGGTGGCCGCTTTGTTGGCTTTTTCAATCGCCTCGGGAACCTCGGCTGCTTTGCCCATTCCGGCGCCAACTCTACCCTTCCCGTCACCTATTACAACAAGCGCGGAGAAGCGCATGTTTCTGCCGCCCTTAACGGTTTTGGCAACGCGGTTGACGGCCACAGTTTTTCTGATAAGGTCGTCTTTGGGTTCTCTTGAAAATCTCTCTCTTTCATTTCTTGCCATTTTTCATCTCCTAAAACTCAAGTCCGGCTTTGCGAGCTCCGTCGGCGACCGCTTGTACGCGACCGGTATAAATATATCCGCCGCGATCGAAAACAACAGCTTTGATACCTTTTTGCAGCGCTCTCTCGGCTATCGCAGTCCCAACGATTTTGGCGGCTTCGACCTTGGTCTTGCCCGCTACCTTAGCAGCGATATCTTTTTCCATCGTGCTTGCGGCAACCAGCGTTACGCCATTTATATCGTCTATAATCTGCGTATAAATATGCGACAGAGACCTATAAACATTGAGGCGGGGCGTCTCGGGAGTGCCTGACAGCTTTACTCTCATGCGATTGTGCCTTTTTGTTCTTACAGTGTTTTTATCTAATTTCTTAATCATATCGCCCCTCCTTTATTTGCCTTTGCCTGCGGCTTTGCCTTCTTTGCGGAGTATGGTTTCATCCTTATAGCGGATACCGTATCCGTGGTAGGGCTCAGGTTTGCGCACAGCTTTAATTGATGCAGCGAATTGGCCTACTGCTTCTTTGTCGATTCCTTTTACGGAAATCTCTGTAGGCGCAACAACTTCGAGCTTAATGCCTTTGGGCGGCACAAGATCTACCGTGTGGCTGTAACCTACCGAAAGCACTACCTTGTCGCCTTGCGCAACGGCCTTATAACCTACACCGTTGATAATCAGGTTTTTGGAATAGCCTTTGGATACGCCTACTACCATGTTATTGATGAGCGCGCGGTAAAGTCCGTGGGCAGCTCTGGTTTCTTTCTCTTCACCGTTACGCAAAACAAGCAATTTGGTGTCTTCGGTTTTAACGGAGATGTTTTCGTTAGGGATATCCCTTTGGAGCGAACCAAGAGGACCTTTAACGGAAACCGTTGTATCCTTAATATCGACTGTTACACCCGCGGGTAATACTATCGGTGTTCTTCCTATTCGTGACATTGTTTGCCTCCTACCAAATAAACGCGAGCACTTCGCCGCCGGCGCCTAAGCTTCTGGCTTTCTTGTCCGTCATAACGCCTTTAGAGGTCGAAATTACGGCGATACCAAGCCCATCCAGAACCTTGGGGAGCGCATCGCTCTTTGCGTAAACGCGGAGACCGGGCTTTGAAATCCTCTTAAGGCCTCTGATTGCCTTCTCTTTGTTAACATATTTGAGTTCGATGTGAATCGTGTCTTGCACTTTGTTCTCGTTTTTTACTACCGTAGCGGACTTAATATAACCTTCTTCGACAAGGATGTCGGCGATAGCAACTTTAATTTTGGACGCCGGAACATCAACTGATTCCAGTTTTGCCGTAAGCCCGTTGCGGATACGGGTAAGCATATCTGCGATTGGATCTGTGAATGTCATATTAACCTCCTACCAGCTAGCCTTGCGGACACCAGGGATTTCGCCCTTGTACGCCAGGTTTCTGAAACATATTCTGCAAATTCCGTACTTGCGGAGAACGGCATGTGGTCTTCCGCAAATAGAGCAGCGGGTATATGCTCTTGTAGAGAACTTTTGCTTTTTGTGCTGTTTATTGATCAATGCTTTCTTAGCCATCGATTACCTCCTACTTCGCTGCGAAAGGCATACCGAGCAAGCGGAACATTTCTCTCGCTTCTTCATCGGTCTTAGCCGTAGTGACAAAACAAATATCGAATCCTCTGACCTTTTCTATTTGGTCATAAGCAATTTCGGGGAATATCAGTTGTTCTTTGATACCGAGCGCATAATTGCCTCTGCCGTCGAAAGACTTAGTGGATAACCCTCTGAAGTCGCGCACACGGGGCAAAGCGATAGAGATAAGCTTATCAAAAAAGTTCCACATTCTGTCGCCGCGTAGTGTTACCATTGCGCCGATTTCTTGTTTTGTTCTAAGCTTAAAGTTTGCCACCGACTTCTTGGCGCGTGTTACAAGCGCTTTTTGGCCTGCGATTTGCTCCAACTCTTGCGTTGCCATTTGCAAACTTTTTGCATTCTCTTTGATATCGCCCATGCGCATATTCAGTGTTATCTTTTCTAGCTTGGGCACTTCCATGACCGAGCTGTAATTGAATGCTTTCATTAAAGCGGGGGCTACTTCTTCGCTATACATTGTTTTGACTCTGTTGACTTCCTTAACGGACGGAGCCTCTTGCACGACCTCTTCTACTTTCTTTTTCGCCATTTAAGTATGCCTCCTTATTCTTCTTTGGCCGGAGCTTCGGCAGCGGTTTCGGGAGCGGCTGCAACCTCTTCGGTAACGGGAGCTTCAGCTTTCACTCTCTTGCGCACAGTTGCCTTGGCCTTTTTTTCGGGTGCCGCTTCGGTGGTTTTGGATGCCTTGCTCTTGCGCGCCGTCACTTTTTTGGTAACAAGCACCTCGCCGCATTCTTTACAGATACGCACGCTCTTGCCGTCTACCAAGCCGTGTCCGACTCTGGTGGGCTTGTTGCAAGCGGCGCAAATGGGCATAACATTGCTTATGGCTATCGTGCCGGGTTGCTCTACCAGTCCGCCTTTATCGGAGGCTTTGCGCGCCTTAACCGCTTTTTTATTAACGGTTTTAAGGTCTTTGCCTTCGATAAGCGCTCTGCCTTTTTCGGCATTGATACCGGCAATAAGAGCGGTTTTGCCCTTATCTTTTCCGGTGATAATCATAACATAATCGTCTTTTCTGATACTTAGCTTCGCCATTGTTGCCTCCTACAGAACCTCGGGAGCGAGGGAGATAATTTTCATATAATCTTTCTCTCTCAGTTCTCTCGCGATTGGCCCGAAGATACGCGAACCTTTGGGCTGCTTTTGGTTGTCTATAATAACGGCCGCATTGTCGTCGAACTTAATGCGTGTACCGTCTTTACGGATAATCCCTTGATGGGTACGCACGATAACGGCTCTTACCACATCGCCTTTTTTAACAACGCCACCGGGGGTCGCCGTCTTGACGGA
>JAQVTZ010000226.1 GCA_028699795.1 Clostridia bacterium
AGAGCACATTGCCGACCACAAAAACTTAAGTTCTATCATCGAAAAAGACCTTATCACCGAACCCGGTCTTACCCGTACCCTTCTCGGTGACGGCGTAGGCTCTATGGTTGGCGCATTCTTCGGCGGTTGCCCCAATACGACTTACGGCGAAAGCATCGGTTGTGTTGCTATCACAAAGAACGCATCCGTATGGAGCATTTTGGTTGCTGCCTTCATGGCGATTGCTGTCGCTTTCTTCAGCCCCATTATTGCGATTATCAATACGATACCCGCTTGCGTGCTGGGCGGCATTTGCCTCGCGCTGTATGGCTTTATCGCGGTAAGCGGTCTTAACATGCTCAAAAATGTGGACTTGCAAGACAGCAAGAACCTGTTCGTCGTCAGCATCATATTGGTAGCAGGCATCGGCGGACTCCAACTCAACTTCGGCAAGATAACCATCACCGGTATCGCAACCGCGCTTATTCTCGGTATCCTTACCCACGCTGTACTCAATACCAAAAAGAAAGAAAAGAAAGAAGAGAAATAAATCTAATTTTCTTATAAGACGAGAGGTCTGTATCCGATATTTTTGGATACAGACCTTTTTCTGTTCTTGTGACGGATAGATTTTTGTTTTTGCTCTTTACATATCTATATAAGTAATATATAATATAACATGAATATCCGTATAGGTTTTGCGGAACTCATTACAAGGAGAAGGTAATGAAAAGGGTAATAAAAATTGTCATTATGGTGTTGGTATTCGGGTTCGCGGTCGTTTTGGCTTCCTCTTGTTGCGGCATACAGACTGTTGCCTATGCTGACGGCTACGAATTGTATCTTATCAACAACCCTTTGGATATTTCACTTTATCAATACAGTACCAATGGGGTCGATTATTACGACATCAGCGGCTCGCTTACGGATTTTGTAGACACATTTTATAATGGTATTACCCATACCGAACCTTTGCAACTCTTTATCGGAAGCGAAGGGGTCCCACTTGTTACGGCAGAAACAATTACTATCTCCAAGGATACAGAGGGCTATATTTATCTTGAAAATGACTTTGCTTCTACGGTACCCCTTCAAGAGTTTAACCGAGATGTTACCATTGCGATGCGGAGCGCGATTATTTTGTCTGCCGATGCCGACCTTACCGTCAATCAAGCGCTCATTACGACAGACGGCGCAAGAGCGATTACCCAAAGGTCTACGGGTACGCTTACGGTAAACGGTTTATCCGATTCTACGGTAATTCATAGCATCAACCGCGCCGTTCCTACTTATGGCGGTACAATTTTTGTCGATTATGTCGCATCCGCTCTGCCCGCGTATGTCCAAAACGGCGGTTCTATTCTTAACAGCGCGGACCACGCATATAGCTCGGCAATCCTCAATTATTCTAACAGAGATCTCTATATTAACGGCGGCAATGTGGTTTCTACTCCCTCCGGCAATCCTTTTGCAGAGTATGGCATGGGCGAAACTGCCGCCATCCGCAATGTGTCGGACGGTGTCATTTATATTAGCGAAACCCCCGGCAATCCCACTGTTATCGCTTCTGCCAACGCTTCGGTCTATTATATGGGCGTTATCCATCTTTCGGGTGTGGCAACGGGCAAAACAACGCTGGATATCAGCGGCGGAACGATCATCAATTATAATCAGAACTCTACCTATGCCAAAAGATGCTATGCGATTTATACCGTCAATCCCAACAATATCTCTATTTCGGACGCTACAGTGACAAACATGGGCGGTTATGCTGTCAACAATGCGGGACAAGGCGATATCACAATACAAAATTCCACCATAGATAATTCGGCAATGTCTTTCAATATTCCCGCCATTTATATGCCCGGAGGCGTTTTGGATATTGCAGAGAGTACGGTAAGTTCAGCCGCATACTATGCCGCCGCCATTCAAGCCGATACAGGCAATGTATATCTGGACAACGCTACTATTGAAGGCGCCAGCGACACCTATGGTTGTTTGCATTTGGGAAGCGGCAATCTTCGCGTAACGGATACCGTATTGGTAAACGAGTCTCAAGTAAAAATGTATTTCTCTGCCGCCGAAAACAATTTACTGTTCGATGACTTTTCAATAATTGGCAATTTTAATGTCAATATCAAAATGATAGATGACGACATCAGCACACCAACAGACCAAAAAAGCTATTCTATCGAAGCGGTAGACAACACCTATAGCGATAAGTATTTCCGCGCTTGGTATGAGGATAGCGCGCATTATTCCGACAGTGCCGAAATAACTGCCGCAAGTATTCCTATAGGCGCATTGCTTCGCATTCATGTCGAAAATGTGTACCAATTTATTCAAGACCCCGACATGCAACATGGTAGCTTGTTTGCGCATACTCCCATAAAAACTTTTAAGGGGCTAACCGTCAATCTTGTTTTCCGTCCCGATACGGCATATTATCTGCACGAAGCCTATTATTATGATGCAACCGAGCAAAAAGTCGGTATTTATCTGCACAGTGGCGATAATTATACCGCGACGCCTTATATTGAAGCTGTCATGCCCGAGGGCGACCATACGGTTTTTGCGGATTTCCGTCCCGTTCCCATCACAGTAGGCGTAAATGATGTCATTGCTACCTACGGCGATAATATCAGGCTTTGGGCAAATATCAACG
>JAQVTZ010000227.1 GCA_028699795.1 Clostridia bacterium
GGGCAACCCTTGACCTCTGCTATTATAATATTGATATTGCTCAAAAAATGATATTATTTTGCGAAATAATTACTTATCCTTATTTGGGTACCTCTATTTGTAATTTGTACATTGTAATTTGTAATTTTTATTTCCGACCAGTCGAAAACAAACGGCATTTATGTCCCTTTTGCGTTTCCTCGCCTTATGACGCTTTCACCTATTCTTTAATGCAAAAGCGTACAGATTTGTCTATGTTATTTATGGACAAATCTTACGGCTCGGTTTGTCGGACTCATAAGGTATCGCTATCGCTCAAAAATATATTTATTATTCCTTATTTGTAATTTGACTTCATTTGTACATTGTAATTTGTAATTTAATTCAACTGTTCTATCACTCTTTCCGTCATCGCTTTACATCCCAAAGGCTCTGTGCCGTTATCGAGAATATCGCGTGTGCGGTAGCCTTTTTGCAGTACGGCATCTACGGCGGCCTCAATTTCAGCGGCCTCCTTTTCGAGACCGAATGACAAACGGAACATCATCGCAACAGAAAGAATGGTTGCAATCGGGTTGGCAAAATCTTTGCCCGCGATATCGGGCGCCGACCCATGTATCGGCTCATACATGCCACATGTATTAGCGCCTAATGATGCCGAAGGCAAAAGCCCTATCGACCCCGTAATTTGTGACGCCTCATCGGACAAAATATCACCGAACATATTGGAAGTGACCACCACATCGAATTGCGCGGGGTTTCTGATAAGTTGCATTGCGGCGTTATCGACAAGCATATCCGATACCGCAATTTCGGGATACTCCGTAGTTGCAACGCGATGCACAGTCTCTCTCCAAAGCCTTGAGCTTTCCAACACATTGGCTTTGTCTACGCTAATCAAATGTTTGCTTCTTTTCATAGCGATATCACACGCAACGCGGGTAATACGCTCTACTTCTGCGACGCTATAACACTCGGTGTCGTAAGCCTCTTCTCCGCCTTCCCCTGTGCGTCTACCGCGTTCGCCATAATACATGCCGCCCGTAAGCTCTCGGACGATAATCATGTCAAACCCGCGCGAAGCGACTTCTTCCTTAAGAGGGCAAGCGGACTTCAACACGGGATTCAGCTTTGCGGGCCGAATATTTGCAAATAATCCAAGTTCTTTTCGAACACCCAAAAGCGCTCTTTCGGGCCT
Source organism: Clostridia bacterium (assembly GCA_028699795.1). Classification (GTDB taxonomy): domain Bacteria; phylum Bacillota; class Clostridia; order Christensenellales; family DTU072; genus Firm-09. The sequence continues at coordinate 1,178 of JAQVTZ010000227.1, forward strand.
TAAATGACCGGGTAAAGCATCCCATTTGGGGCCACCGACTGCCGCAAGCAATACGCTATCGCTTGCCTTGCATCTTTGGAGCGCATCCTCGGTAAGCGGCACGCCGTATCGGTCTATTGAGTTGCCGCCGGCAGGCACATAATCGTATGTAAAGTTGTGATTGTACTTTGATGCAACCGCGTTGATTACCGCGATTGCGGACGCTGTGATTTCGGGACCGATTCCGTCCCCTTCGATAACCGCTATTTTATAATCCATTACTTGCTCTCCTTAAGCGAGTTCAGCAGTCCGCCCTTTGCGATGATGTTTTGCAAAAATTCGGGAAAGGGAGGAAAGTTGCCTTTATTATTTTTTGTTTTGTTGACGATAGTGCCTTGCGCAAAATCGATTTCGATCTCGTCGCCTTCGTCTATTTGCCCTGTAAATTCTACAATCGGCAACCCCGTGTTGACAGCGTTGCGGTAAAAGATGCGCGCGAAGCTCTTTGCGACGACGCAGGCAATGCCGCTTGCCTTGATGGCAATAGGCGCGTGCTCACGCGAAGAGCCGCAACCGAAGTTGGCGCCTGCAACCATGATGTCGCCGTTTTGGACTCTTCCAATAAAACTCTTGTCCAAATCTTCCATACAATGGGCGGCAAGCTCTTTGGGGTCGGAAGTATTGAGATACCTTGCGGGAATAATGACATCGGTGTCCACATTGTCCCCATATTTTATAACTTTTCCTGTAAGTTTCATGATTTAGTCCTCCTTGACGACTTCGTCGGGATGCGAAATTTTGCCGGTTACGGCGGATGCGGCGGCTACCGCGGGGCTTGCAAGATACACCTCGCTTTGGGGGTGTCCCATACGGCCTACAAAGTTGCGGTTGGTGGTGGCAACACACCGTTCGCCCTTTGCAAGGATGCCCATGTGCCCGCCCAAACAAGGTCCGCAAGTGGGCGTCGACACGGCGGCTCCCGCTTCGACAAACTGCTTTGCCAGTCCGCTTTCAATTAATTCGAGATAGATCTTTTGGGTTGTCGGTATAATAAGCGTCCTTACATTTCTATTGACCTTTTTGCCTTTCAGCACTTCGGCAGCTTGTACAAAATCGCTAAAGTGTCCGTTGGTGCATGAGCCGATTACAACTTGGTCAATAGCGATATCGCCGAACTCGCCGAACACCTTCGTGTTGGACGGCAAATGCGGAAAAGCCACAGTAGGCACCAATTTAGACATATCAATGTTGTATACCGCGTCATATTCCGCGTCGGAATCTGCTTCATAAATAACAGGTTTCTTAGTACTATGGGCATGCACATATTCCAGCGTAACTTCGTCTATAGGGAAGATACCGTTTTTGGCGCCAGCTTCGATGGCCATATTGCATATTGTGAAGCGGTCGTCAATCGTAAGATATTGGATGCCTTCTCCGCTATACTCCATGGATTTGTATAATGCGCCGTCTACG
>JAQVTZ010000054.1 GCA_028699795.1 Clostridia bacterium
CGCCCAAACCGCCGTTAAGTCTATTTTCAAAGACCCCGAAGCCAATAAGATTTTAGGCGATATGGGTTATTCTTTAAGCTCCGCCAACTCCATCAACTGGGGACGGTTGGTGCCGCAGATTGTTTATTATATTTCGGCTTATGTCGATCTTGTTGCAACAGAACAAATCAAACAGGGCGACCCCGTCAACTTCGTTGTTCCCACGGGTAACTTTGGCAATGTGCTTGCCGCCTATTATGCAAAACGCATGGGGATACCCGTTTCCAAGCTGATTGTTGCAAGCAATACCAATAATGTGCTTACCGATTTTTTCAACAAAGGCAGCTATGATATCAACCGCGCTTTTTATAAGACGATGTCGCCTTCGATGGATATTCTTATCAGCAGCAATCTCGAAAGACTTTTGTTCGAGCTTTGCGACCGTGACCCCGAAAAGTTGCGCTCGCTGATGTCCGAACTCGATACTTACGGCAGTTACGAACTAGACAAAAAACTCCTAACCGAAAAACTGCCAGAGTTTGTATCGTATTTTAGTGACGAAGAAGAGACGGCCGAAGCCATCGCCAATTTTTTTGATATGTTTGGATATGTTCTGGACCCGCACACGGCGGTAGCGGTATCGGCGTATTATAATTATGTTACCGATACCGATGACGAAACCAAAACCGTCATCGTATCGACCGCAAGTCCCTATAAGTTCGCGCGTGATGTGCTGCGTTGTCTTACCGGCAAAGACGAGACCAATGTTTTTAAAGCGGTAAAAAAATTGTCTTCGTATACCGCCACCGAAACACCCGAGCGCATTGCGGAATTAAACACGCTTCCCATAGTACATAATATGGCAATTCCCAAAAACAAAATAAAGGATACCGTCATTCGACTTTTAACAAAGGAAGAGGGCGGAGAAAAATAATGGAAAAAAAACCCGTCATTTATAGCGGCATTCAGCCCACAGGAATTATCACGATTGGCAACTACATTGGCGCAATGTCCAACTGGTTGCGCTTGCAGGACGACTATTTTTGCATTTACGGCATTGCCGATTTGCATGCGCTCACCGTAAGACAAGTCCCTGCCGAGTTTCGCGCAAGGGCATTGTCGTTTTTTGCCCAATACCTTGCTTGCGGGCTAGACCCGTCTAAAGCGGTGCTTTATTTTCAGTCCCATGTACCGGCGCACGCCGAGCTTGCCTGGATCCTTAATTGCTATACCTATATAGGCGAAATGCAACGGATGACGCAATTTAAAGAAAAATCAGACAAGCACACAGACAACATCAATATGGGGTTGCTAAGCTATCCTGTCTTAATGGCGGCGGATATTTTGCTGTACCAAACTTCCCTTGTGCCCGTGGGCGCGGACCAAAAACAGCATCTCGAAATTACCAGAGATATCGCGATAAGGTTTAACAATCTATATAGCGAAACCTTTAAGGTCCCCGAAGCGTATATCCCCAAGCAGGGCGCAAAGATATTCAGCTTACAAGAGCCCACCGCCAAAATGTCCAAGTCCGATCCCGACCCCAACGCCGCCGTGTCTATCATCGAAGAGCCCGACTCGATTATGCGCAAGTTCAAGAGGGCGGTAACCGACTGCGAAACCGTGGTAGAGTACCGCGAAGACAAACCCGGCGTATCCAACCTGCTTACTATTTTTAGCGAAATGACAGGGAAGTCAATCGAGGAGCTTGTGGCAGAGTATCATGATACGGGCTATGCGAGATTCAAAAAAGAGGTGGGCGAAGCCGTAGTCGAAAAATTTGCCCCTATACGGGCAGAATATAATCGTTTGATGGATGATAAGGCTTATCTTGCGGTGGTCGCCAAAGAGGGCGCCGAGAAAGCCGCAAGTCTTGCGGCGCGAACCATCGCCAAAGTCAAACGCAAAATAGGATTGGTCGTAAGATAAATGTTCGGATATGTCACAGCGGACAAACCCAATATGCTTATTAAGGACTACGCCGTTTTCCGCGCGTATTATTGCGGCATGTGCAAGGCAATCGCGAAGCGTACCAAAAGCCAGCTGATGCGAATCGGTATCAATTACGATATTACTTTTCTTGCGATACTTGCGCACAATTATTGCAAAACCCAACCCGACATCCAAGAAAGCCGTTGCGCGTTTCACCTATTAGGCAAAAAATATCCCATCGTGGGCAAAAACGATATTATGCTCCGTATTGCCGATATTAACACGCTTTTGGCATATTATAAAGTGGAAGACGATGTGCTGGACGGCGGAAAACTCAAACATAGACTGGGCAAGTTGATGACCAAAAGGCATTATAAAAGAGCGGCGCGGCGCATGCCTACGCTTGCCGCATCTATTAAGAGCAATTACGAAAGACTCCGCGCGCTCGAGCAAAACAAAGAAGAGAGCATAGACCGTCTTGCGGATTGTTTTGCTACGATGCTGGTAGAGGTCGGCAGAGCGGCATGCAATGGGCCCGACCCCTTACTTGACGACCTGTGTTATAATTTAGGCAGGTGGATATACTTAATAGATGCCTATGATGACCTTTATGCGGATATCCAAGAAGGCAAATTCAATCCGCTTTTGCCTAGTGGCGACTTGACGGCGGAGACCGAAGAACAGATTACGGATACCGTCAAGTTCAACCTTAGTCTTGCCGTTAGCAATATAAGAGCCGCGTACGATGCGATGGAAATCACCGTGTCGGAAGGCGCGCTTTCCAATATCATCTACCGTGGGTTACAAGCCCGAACGGAGGAAATTCTCGCAAGGAGAGGAAAAGAATGCAAAAAGACCCTTTTATAGTTCTTGGCGTAGATAGCTCGGTGACCCAAAGTGAGCTTTATGAGGCCTATAAAAAGCAACGCGACAAATATGTGGACAAACGCTTTCAACCGGGTGCCGAGGGCGCCGAAGCTTGCGAAAGACTGGACGAAATAGAAATTGCCTACCGCGAAGCGGACGAAATGCTAAAAACGAGATTTTATGTGTCCAACTTCGACAATTCACACAAAGAAATCGACGATCTTATAAGAGCGGGCAAAATAGACGATGCGCAAAAGGCGCTGGATTCTACCATGGAGCGGGATGCGGAGTGGCATTTTTTGCAATCCATGGTTTACTACCGTCGCAAATGGCACAACGACGCGCGCGAGCAACTTAAGGCTGCGGTCGAAATGGAGCCCAATAATGTGAAGTATACCGAGGCGCTCAAAAATTTCGATGCGAAAACTAACGAAAAAGCAAATTATAATGCCCATCGCACCCATGTGTATCAAGAAGGTCCCCAAGAACGCTCTTACCGCGGCGAAAACTATGCCGCAGACAACGGCCGTGCCGCTTGTACGCCCTGTAATGTGTGCTCTTCGCTGATATGCGCGGATTGCTGTTGCGAATGCATGGGCGGCGATCTTATATCTTGCTGTTAACAAGATGAAAGCCCCGTTTTCTTCCAAAAAGATTGCGACTGCGGCAATAGGCGCCGCGGTGTCGCTGCTTGCGGTGATCGGGGCTTTTTATATCCCCAATCTTTCCGTTAGCCTCAATGTGATTGCGGCGATAGGGCTTTTGATACCGCTGTCGCAAAAGTTTTACCGCGAAGCCGCGCTTGCTTATCTTGCGGCAGGGGGTTTGGGCGCGATTTTTACCAATATCCATATTCTGCCTTTTGTAATGGTAACGGGGCTTTATACGCTTTTTGCGATTATCGCCTACGACAAAAAAATAAAATGGTGGATTACCGCACCCATAGGGTTTGCTTACGGCTGCCTGTGCTTTTTTATTCTGTATCAACTTACTTCGCTAATAGCGCTTGACCTTACCAAATTAAAAATGGGAAACTTGTCTCCCGCCGCGGTCTATATTATTTTAAACGCGGTATTTTTGATAGCTCTTGCCGCCTACCATTTTCTTATTCTGTGGATAAATGCATATCTCAATAAACTGATTGCAAAAATAATGAAATAAGGACCCTCTATTTAGATGCAAATAAAGTTTCCCAAATAGTATGAATGCAACGCATTCATATCATAAGGAATAACCATAAACAAACGCTGTTTTTAATTAGTTGGTTTAATTCGCGCAAAGATACTCGACACCTGTCATCATAATATCGTTGATTTGCTCGTTTGCGATGCGGTAGTAGATGATTTTGCCGTCGCGACGGTAGTCTACAAGGCCCGCGTCGCGCAAAAGTTTCAATTGATGCGATACCGTGGTTTGGTTGAGGCTAAGAAGCTCCGAGATATCGCTAACGCAAAGCTCGCTAATCGCCAAAGCAGATAATATCTTGACTCTGGTGACATCCGAAAACACGCTGAAAAAACTGCACATATCCGCAAGGACGGCGTTGGACGGTAGATATTTTTTTACGACAGACTCGATGCTTTCTTCGGGGGTAAAGGTAATAATCTCACCCATTTTATTTTCCCATTCTTATTTGATAATGAAATTGTAGCGTACGATAAGGGTGGAACATTGACAACCTTTGTCGCATATTGTAGAGTACCTTATTTTTTTGTAGAAGGAGAAATTTATGAACAGTACGGTTTTGCCATTGGTGCTTATCGTTTTGCTGGGAGGCAACAACTGCCCGGACGGCCCCAGCTGCTGTGATATGACGCTCGCGCTATGTCTCGTTATTATATTCGGATGCTGCAATCCCTGTTGCCCATGCGGCACAACAACTGTTTGACACCGTAACAAGATTGTTGTAGAATCTAAGCATGGTTTACTTAAGAAACGATTGGGACGATATCTTAAAAAGCGACTTCGAGAGCGATTGGTACGAACAGTTAAGACAATTTCTTGTTGCGGAGTATCGCGAGCACAAGGTGTATCCCGATATGTATGATATCTTTAACGCTCTCAAAACAACCTCTTACCGCGATACAAGAGTAGTGATATTGGGGCAAGACCCCTATCACAATCCGGGTGAAGCGCACGGAATGTGCTTTTCGGTTAAGCCGGGTGTCAGGATACCGCCTTCACTGTTGAATATCTTCAAAGAACTAAGGGACGATTTGGGTACTTATATCCCCAATAACGGTTACCTTATCGATTGGGCAAAGCAAGGTGTGCTGTTGCTCAACACGATACTTACGGTAAGGGAAAACGCGCCGTTATCGCACAAAAAGAAGGGGTGGGAACTCCTCACGGACAGTGTGATACAAGCCCTAAACGCAAGAGAAAAGCCTGTCGTATTTTTGTTATGGGGCGCGCCTGCAAGGGCAAAAAAGGCGCTTATCACCAACCCCGCCCACACTATTTTGGAAGCTCCTCATCCGTCGCCGCTCTCTGCGCACTACGGTTTTTTTGGTTGTAGACATTTTTCCAAAACCAACCTTATTCTCGAGGCCATGGGAGAAACGCCCATTGATTTTCAGATTAAAAATATTGAAAAGTAAATATATGCTTATTTTAACATATTAGAATAATTGTAGTTTGGTTTACCGATTCCATTCCGAATTGACCGTTTTTCTTAGATTTTCTGCGTGGTAATCTTTTTCTTGTTTATGCACTTCGGCGCGGTTGTGAGAAAGAAATTTGGTAATCCCATACATATCAATCCATATCTCTTTAGGCCCTTGGTACTGGCATTCGTCGAAGATAAGCTGCATGCCGATATGCAAATGCGGCGGGCAGGACATATTGTTGTTTTCTTTATAACTGTACCCCGTGACACCCAAATATCCTATCACTTGGCCCGCTTGCACCGTATCGCCTTTTTTGAGATCTTCTATATAAGGTTTATTTTTTCTAAGATGCGCATAGTAATAACTTCGTTTGGTGTCGAAAGAGCGAATACCGATTCGCCAACCGCCATATCTGTTCCACCCGAGTTCTGTTATTGTGCCGCCCTCTACGGCGCATATCGGCGTACCGATGGATCCGTACATGTCGTGTCCGAGATGTTTGCGTTTGAACCCGTAGTTTCTTGCGTTGCCGAAGTCGTCTGCATGGTTAAACCAATAGCCTTTGGGGAAGGGATGATAATTCTTTAGCCCGTAGCCAACCTCTCCCGTTTCTTCTACCACATAATCGCCGATGAATTGCGCAAAAATTGCGGTGTACGCTTCTACATAATATTTATAATATTTATTGCTGCCAAAGTAATCGTCTATTTGCTTGCCTTTTTGAAGTGAAAGAACGAGGTCGCTTAGCGCTTTAATGTCCCTTTTTATCTGGAATTTGTTACCGTTTTTAACAGCAAGATAGGCAAGCGCTTTGACAAAATCAAAATCTACGGTTTCGGAGCCATGATATTTTACATCGTACTCGTAAGCAGACCTCAATATCTCATAAGGGACTTTATTGTCTACCCATCTGATAAAATCCTTATTTTGCGACTCTTCGGCGTAAGCGGTATTTGTTAGCGGCAGAAACGCCGCGACAAGCATCGATACGACACAAACAAAGTACGCGATTCTTCTAAAGAAAGTACCCATAAGACTATTTTCTTACGGGTACTTATTTTTATGTATGGATATTCTTACCGTAACTTGTTCTTGTTGTTTTTGACGGCATAGCGCGCCTCGTAAACTATATAATATTAGAATGATAGCATAGATTGTATCAAAATGAAAGATTATACTAGCTCATACAAATAAATTTAATTTCAAAAAATGCTTTACTTCTTTAGCGAAGTGAAGTATAATAAAGATATCTTAATCCAAATAAGAAAGGAGAGAAGTAAAATGAAGAAAGTTTTAGCACTTGCGCTTATTGTAGCACTTAGCGTTGTGGCCGTTTTCGGGCTAGCGGCTTGCAACAACAAAGAAGACTGGGAATATATCGAGAAAAAAGGCGAAATGGTGATAGGCTACACCGTTTTTAATCCGATGAATTATGAAGAAGACGGCGAGCTTGTCGGTTTCGATACCGAGCTTGCCAAAGCTGTTTGTGAAGAGCTGGGCGTCGAGGCCAAATTCCAAGTAATAGATTGGAATAGCAAGTTTACCGAGCTGAACAGCAAAAATATCGATGCAATCTGGAACGGCTTTACCGTGACGCAAAAAAGAAGATACAGCACGGATTTCACCTATTCTTACCTCAAGAATAAGCAGATCGCCGTAGTGAAAGCCGAGAATGCCGCCATTTATACAACGATAGCGAGTATGGCAGATGCCAAGCTTGTGGCTGAGGAAGGCTCCGCAGGAGAATCCGCAATACAAGCTGATGCCACACTCAAAAATGCCGATTATACCGCAATCGGTACGCAAACCAACGCTTTGTTAGAAGTCAAAGCAGGCACAAGCGATATCGCTTTTGTAGATTCCGTCATGGCAGAGGGCACTCTTGCAGCAGGCGGAGACTACAGCGGTCTTGTGATTGTAGAAGGCATCTCTTTGGTAGAAGAAGAGTATGCTATCGGACTCCGTAGAGGAAGCTCCAAAACACTCGAAAAAATTGACATCGCGCTCAAAGCCCTTTATGCAGACGGTACCATTGCCGCGCTAGCCGCAAAGTATAACCTTACCGAATCTTTGCTGCCCATCGCATAACTTATGGATTTTAGCCAAGTAACTTACCAATTATTAGAGGGTTTCGGCACGACGGTATTGTTGTTTGTGCTTACGCTGGTGCTTGCGTTGCCGCTCGGATTGCTTGTCGCATTCGGGTCGATGTCGAAATTCAAACCTCTAAGATGGTTAACGAGAACGGTAGTCTGGATCATCAGGGGTACGCCCCTGATGCTTCAGGTTATCGTGGTTTTTTATGTTCCGGGGCTGTTGTTCGGTGTCAACTTGGGCACCAGAATGACCGCTGTGCTGGTTGCCTTTGTCATCAATTACGCTTGTTATTTCTCCGAAATCTATCGGGGCGGTATCGAAAGTATTTCCAAAGGCCAATATGAGGCAGGCCAAGTGTTGGGCATGACCAAATCGCAAATTTTCTTTAAAATCGTGCTGTTTCAGGTCATCAAAAGGATTACCGCGCCGATTTCCAACGAAGTCATCACGCTGGTGAAAGACACTTCGCTGGCAAGGGTGATCGCGGTGGGCGAATTGATTCTCGCTTCGCAAGATATTGTCGCAACTTACGGCATCATCTATCCACTGTTTTATTCGGGGGTCTTTTATCTGTTGTTCTGCGGATTGCTGACCATCATGTTCAACTTTATCGAAAAAAAGCTGGCTTATTACCACTAAGGAGCGCGTATGCCTGTATTAGAAGTGAAGAATATTAAAAAAAGCTTCGGCAAACTGGAAGTGCTGAAAGGTATCGGGTTCGAGCTGCAAAAAGGCGAAGTCTTGGCGATTATCGGCTCGTCGGGCAGCGGCAAATCGACGCTTTTGCGTGTGCTGAACTTTTTGGAAAAAGCGGACGGCGGCAGCATTGCCGTAAACGGCGAAACGCTGTACGATGCGAATATAATAAACAAAAACAAAGACGGTGACCTGCGCAAAAAAAGACTTCATTTCGGATTGGTGTTTCAATCCTTTCATTTGTTTCCGCAATACAATACGCTGCAAAATGTTTCGCTTGCCCTCAATCTGCTTTCCAAAGAAAAGGTGCGTGAGATGCTCAGGCAAGATAAACGACCTTTTATGACAAGGCTTTTTGCGTTGCCCAAGACCTATAAGCTTTACCGCGATATGCTCAAGAAAGAAATGACGGCAAACCGCGAAAAGGCAATTAAAATAATAGAGAGGGTAGGGCTGAGCGATAAGATTGACTGCTATCCCTTCCAGTTGTCGGGCGGACAGCAACAAAGAGTGGCGATTGCGCGCGCGCTCGCGTTAGAACCCGATATCCTTTGTTTCGACGAGCCCACAAGCGCGCTAGATCCCGAGCTTACTGGCGAAGTCTTGAAAGTAATCAAAGACCTAAAGAATTACAACAGCACCATGATTGTGGTAACCCACGAAATGGAGTTTGCCAAAGATGTTGCCGATCGCGTGATATTCATGTGTGACGGCAAAATTGAAGAAACAGGTACCCCGGAAGAAGTATTCGGCAACCCAAAATCCGAAAGGACAAAACAGTTTATCACAAGATTTTAGGAGGGACGGTTATGAATGACAAGATTACTACAGAAATGATACAAGGGCTTTATGAGGCGCTCATCAAGCTCAACACCAAAGAGGATTGTGAACTTTTGTTAAGCGACCTTTGCACGGTAAACGAAGTGTTGCAAATGGCGCAACGGATGAAAGCGGCTCAACTTTTGCTGCAGGGCAATACTTACGCACAAGTGATTGCCAAAACCGACATCTCTTCGGCTACCCTCAGCCGTGTTTCCAGTTGTATCAGGCACGGAAGAGGCGGCTATCGCAAATTTATTGATGCAGAAAAACAATAAGATATAGTTATATATATTATCCATATAATATAAAAAGAGGTTTATATGTCCAAAACAACAGTTACTTTCCAAATGAAATCCGGAAAAACAATCAAGGCAGAACTTTATCCCGATAAGGCACCCATTACAGTAAAAAACTTTGTAGAACTTGCGAATAAGAGGTTTTATGACGGTTTGACTTTTCACAGGGTGATAAAAGGGTTTATGATACAGGGCGGATGCCCGCAAGGCACGGGTACGGGCGGTCCCGGCTACAGCATCAAAGGCGAATTTATTAAAAACGGCGTGAACAACGATATCAAGCACACCGAAGGCGTACTATCTATGGCGCGCTCGATGATGCCGGACAGCGCGGGCTCGCAGTTTTTCATTATGCACAAAGCGGCGCCGCACTTAGACGGCTCTTATGCCGCATTCGGCAAGGTGACAGAAGGCATGGATGTCGTAGACGAAATCGCAAACACAAAAACAGGGTATAACGACAAACCGATTACCCCCATTATTATGGAAAAGGTAACTGTATCGGTAGAAGAATAAAAGCAATGATGCTGCCGCAAGCATTCCTTTTCGGGTTGCGAAAAGGAACCGAAAAGCAACGGGACCTCGCCTTATGACGCTTATGCCTTTTTTTTAACGCAAAAGCGTACAAATTTGCTTGAAGCAAATCTTACGGCTCGGTGCCTCTTTTCCGATGTCGGTTCCTCGACCTCCACAAACTCCTCAAAACTCATTAACGGAGTGTTTGTCAATGCTGTTTACTGCCCTTACTCTTTAAGGGCAATTAAGTTTTGGTTAAGGTATAAGTATAAGCATTTACGCGGAAGCGTTGTAAAGCGTTTGCTAAAGCAAATTTTTGCTTTGCGCAAAAACAAGCGCTTGACAACACTCCGCATGTAAATGCTATGGAGTAACAAGAGAGGTCAAGGGTAACCCTTGACCTCTGCTATTATAATATTTACGGACTCGCTATCGCTCAAATATAATATAATAAGCGATTTTAGTTTCGCTCTAAATCATATACTTTTCCATATTTGTAATTTGTACATTGTAATTTGTAATTTTATTTTGTCGTACTCAAGCGGTAACGCTAGCGCTCAAGATTATTATAAATCTAGAGATATATAATCTATCCATATTTGTAATTTGTACATTGTAATTTGTAATTTGAGTCATGCTTAAAAATAACTCTTTATCTTTTTTTCCCATTGCTCGATTGCGTGAAGGTCGTAGGTTTCGGGAATGG
>JAQVTZ010000228.1 GCA_028699795.1 Clostridia bacterium
TAAAGCGGGTATAATTGTTCTCTTTGTCCTGCACATTGGTTTTGAGAATTGTCAATCCGTACAGTTTTGCGCACTCGCGGGAGGCAAGACAGGCGATATCCGTTCTGTCCGACTCTGCGACCATACGCGAAGCCACCGCCGTGTTTTCGCATACGGTTACTTTGACATCTTTCAATGTTTTTAAATAATCTTGACACTGATTGATCGCCTGTTCGTGCGAAAAGACCTCTTTAATATCTTTCAGGTTCATTCCTCTTTTTGCCATTAGTTGATGCTGAATATGCACTTTGATGCTGCGAACGATAGAGAACTTATGTTTTTTCATTAAATCGTAAACGGCATTGACGCTACCCACCGAACTGTTTTCTATCGGTAGTACACCGTAGCGACAAAACCCTTTTTCGACAGCCGAGAACACGGCGTCAAAGGTCTTAAAGTAACTGATATCCGAGATGGCAAACAGTTTTTCGGCGGCGATGCCGGAATAAGAGCCTTCTACGCCTTGACAAGCGACGGTTGCTTGAATCGGAAAGGGTTTGATTCCCTCCACAATTACTTGCTGAATGGCGTTTTTCACATTCGAACGAACACTGATAAACTGTTGCTGGTACGCCTTGCTAGTTTCGAACAATGCGGTAAACAGCTGTTTGGTATAAAGTTTGATTTCGTCAGGTACCGCCGCGCAAACCCTGTTGATAATCTCTTTTTCGCGGATAAGGTTTTCGACTCCCTTTCCTTCCGCCGCTTTGCTTATGCCTACTCTTTTGGCAAGCTCCATTCTTTTTGCATACAGTTTGACGATTTCGTCATCGATTGCGTTAATTTCTTTTCTGATATCTTCTAACATCTTATATTCTCCTTGACGCATTTTCCATCATCGCGTCCAAAATGATAAGGGATGCCGCCGCTTCGGTGCAAACCACCGCGCGGGGCACGATACAACTGTCGTGTCTTCCTTTGATTCTGATTTCTGTATCCGTACAGGATGTGAGGTTGACGGTTTTTTGCGGTTTTGCTATTGACGGAGTCGGTCTGAACGCGATTCTTGCGGTAATTTCCATGCCGTTGGAGATACCGCCGTTGATGCCGCCGCTCCTGTTGGTTGCGGTAACTACCTTGCCGTCTTCGTAACGGAATGCATCGTTTGCCTCGCTGCCTTTCAGTGCAGAAATGTGGAGGCCGTCTCCAAACTCCACTCCCTTTACCGCGGGGATTGCAAAAAACATGGAAGCAAGCCTTCCCTCCAACCCCTCGTAAAGCGGCCCGCCCAAACCTACAGGCACATGGTAGGCGACTAGCTCTACCACGCCGCCCAAACTGTCGCCTTCGGCGCGCGCTTGATCAAGAAGTCTTATCAATTCTTCTCTTTTTTCTTCGCAGAGTATGGGAAGCTCGCTGTTGTGCGCCTCGACCACATCGGTAAGCGAAGGCACACCGTTTCGGTAAGAAGAAAGAGGAATGCCGCCAAGTTCTGCAATGTATGCCGCCGCCCGTATTCCGCTGTCTTTCAGAATTTCTGCGGCAACTCCGCCTGCCGCGCAAAGCGGCGCCGTAAGTCTGCCCGAAAAATGACCGCTGCCGGCAAGGTCGCACCACTCGCCATACTTTTGCATGGCGGCATAATCGCAATGCGACGGACGGGGCGTATCTTTTAGTTTATTGTAGTCCGCGCTTCTCGCGTCGCTGTTCAAGATAACGGCGCAAACGGGCGCGCCCGTGGTGTATCCGTTTTTCAGGCCGGACAAAAACTCTACTTCGTCCGCTTCTCTGCGCGCCGTGGCGTATCCGCCGCGACTTTTGCGGCGGTCAACAAATGCCTGTACTGCCGCTTCGGACACTTTTTTGCCCTCGGGTAAGCCTTCTAAAGTAAACCCGATCGCTCTGCCATGCGATTCGCCGAAAACAGATAATTTCAAAACTTCAAGATTGGAACTCATTCGCAAGTCCTCCCAGTTTTTTATAGTCGCAGAAGAAAGCGGGATAGGATTTTGATACGCTTTCGCTTCCTTCCAATATAATCCTGCCTTGATAATTGAAAGCGGCAACCGCCGCGGACATCGCCAAACGATGGTCATTATGCGACGAAAGCGTTACATCGCCTTTGCCGCATCCATGATATACCGTAAGCGCGCCCTCTTGATACTCCGCATGTCCACCGAGCCGCGCAACCGTTTCGAGAATCGCGGACAGCCTGTCGCTCTCTTTATCTTTTAATCTATCGACACCCGTAAATACCGTTTTGCCCTCCGCGTACATTGCGGTAATTGCCAGCACGGGAACAAGGTCTGGCGTATCGCGAACATCGAGATTGATGCCTTTTAATGCCGATTTTTTTGCCGTGATACTGGTACTTGTTTTGGCAATATCCGCGCCCATTTTTTCTAAAATCTCCACGATTGCTCTGTCGCCTTGCTTAGAAGACGGCGAAAGTCCCGTTACGGTTACTTCTCCGCTCAACGCGCCGCCTGCCAAAAAGAATGCCGCGTTGGACCAGTCTCCCTCCGCCGCCGCTTCGCCTTTTGAGCGGTAGCGTTGATTTCCTTTAATAGAATAACCGTACTTTTCACGTTTTATTTCTATGCCGAAATCCTTTAACACATCCAGCGTA
>JAQVTZ010000055.1 GCA_028699795.1 Clostridia bacterium
CTCGCGACCCGTGTCGTCGCCCATCATCAGTCTAACGAGTTTTTTTAACATTGGCAACCCTAATAGGAATTTATAATAGCTACATTATAAAAAGATACACTACTTAAAAAATTCCTATAATAAAATAATATATCCATTATACTATATAGCGATTGTTAATTCAAGATTCAATTTTATGGATGATAAATTGTTGAGGATTACTCCAATTCGTCCAAAGTCTTTTGAAATCCGCCAATAAAATTCTTAATAAAATACTGTACTTCGGGGAGCGGATTTGCTTCCAGTTCTTTGCCGATCGATTTCAATGCTTTGCTAAACTCTTTGTTACCCGCGCGCACTTCTTCGACGCACTTGACATAGGCCGAAAGTTTGTCCGCAGCCTTTACCAGTTTATATTCGTACTGGTCCAAGTCCGGCAAAACGACCTTGCGGTATTCGTCTTTGAGTTCTTCGGGAAGCATGGTAAGCAATTTTTCGTTGGCAACGGTCTCCAGCTCTTTATATGCGGTTTTGATTTTTTGGTTAAAATACTTTACAGGAGTCGGCAAGTCCCCCGTAATCACCTCGCCTGTCTCATGAAAGACGGCAAGTATGGTACATTTTCCCGCATCGGCATTGCCGCTAAATACTTTGTTGTTGATAACGGCTAGCGCATGCGCAAACTGAGCGACTTGCTCGCTGTGCTCCATGATGTTTTCGTTGACGCCCGAGTGCATTAAACTCCAACGCTTGATAAATTTCATGCGCCCCAAATAGGCAAAAAAATGGTATCCCATTACATTTTTACAATGATATCGAGCAAGGAATCCATAGCAAGGTCGCTGATATCCGCGGTTTGGTTGAGATGACGGTAGATTTCGCGGTACTTAAAAATCCGCTTAAAGTCGTCGTGGTCGAACAGATCGGCAAGCGCTCTGGTGGTCATATCGCCCACTTTGTTTTCCATTCTCTTGACATAAATCGCTTCGTCGCGCGAAATCGATTTATGCTTTTCTACATTCTCGACGGCGACTATTATATGCTCGCACATATCCAAAAGCGTTTCGGTTACCGCGCACATCTCTTTGTCTGGTATCACATTAAAAAATCGGATTTCGTCCACCGAGGTTTTGGCATAATCCAAAATCTCGTCCAACTGGCTGGAAAATCTAAATAAATCTTCACGGTCTATGGGCGTAATAAAAGTCCTGTTTAGTTCGTCTATTAAAACACGCCTAACCATATCACCTTCGGTTTCGGTACGGATAACATCGTCGGCAACGCTTTCGTCATGCGTAATGCAATACTCGTTTAAAAGTTTCATGCCCTTCGTCATCAGTCTTGCCTGTTCGGTAAGAAGGTCGAAAAAGTTGACAGATCTGCGTTTTTTAAATAATTTAAATTTCATTATTTCCTCCGTCAGGGCAGCTGCATAATCAGCTTTCCTATTATGATATACATGATGGCGCCGAAAGCGCCCGATATCGGCAAAGTAAGAAACCAGCTGGCGACAATACGCCCCGCCGTCATCCAATGCACGCTATTGACCCGTTCTGCCGCGCCCACACCCATGATAGACGATACCATCACTTGCCCTGTACTTACGGGGATGCCCAGTTCATTGACCGCTATCATAACAATATTGGTGGTCATTTGCGATACGACCGAATGCACATCTTGTATTTTAAATATCTTTCTACCAATAGTGTTAATCACTTGGAAGCCGCCAAGCAGCATCCCCAGTGTTAACATGCCGGCAATCGCTATTACGATATACAAGTCAAAATAATTGCCGAGTTCTCCATAATTGACAAGTCCCAAAGCCGCCATCATCATAAATACGCCCAAAGACTTCTGGGTATTGTTGCTCGAAAACACTGCCGCAAGCACAAGCGTATTGATGCGTTGGAAAATCCTAAGCACCAAGCTGATGCTTTTTGAGGCGTAACGGGCAAGATACTTGAAGAGCTTCATGAATGCAAAGCCAACCACCAACCCGACAATAGGCGCAAGAAACACCATAAGGATGACATTAACAATGACATAATCTGTCCATTGCACGGCATTGAACCCGAAAGCGACAATACCCGCGCCGATCACTCCTCCCAATAAAGAGTGTGTCGCGCTATTGGGCACTTTAAAAATATTTACGACACCACACCATATAAGTGTTCCGATTAAACCCGCAAGCAAGAAGGCAAACGCCTTATCTGCGCCTATCCCCGAAAAGAAACTGTTATTGATTAAGTTGTCGCTCATATTGGAAGCAACCGCTAGTTGTCCCAAAAAGTAAGCGATAATGGGTACGACAAACTTGACAAGCGCGGCAATCATAACGGCTGTACGAGGTTTAATAGCCCTTGTCGCAATTGTCGTTGCGACAGCAGTAGACCCGTCTATATAACCCATATAAAACGAAAAAATCAATATTAAACTTAGCAATACAATCGCGTATATGCCCACCGAACGCCGCCTTTTTATTCTTTTGAAAAGAGTTAATGTATATTATAGTATTAGTGAAAGAAAAAAGCAATACAAAAAACTACTTAATTCTTGTTATTCTTGTTTATTTGCAACCGTTTCTATGCTTTCAGTACGGTATTCATGTATTCCAAACTCATTTGCATCGATTTCATCGGATTAAAACTGATATCCAGCTCCGCCACAGCATACTTGGTGCCCGCTTCTTCTGCGGCTTTCATGATTTCGACAAAATCGATTGTGCCGTACCCCACCTCTTTCATAAGCGGAAGGAACAGAAATTTTTTATAATCCTTTAGATGGATTAAATCTAACCTGCCTTTTAACTTGCGGATATACTCCAAAGGTTGATATCCCGCCATCACAATCCAATAGGTATCCAAAATGAATTGCACCGAGGGATCGGTATTGCTTATCATGTGGTCATAATAGGTTTCGCCGTTTTCTGTTTTGAATTCGAAGTTATGATTATGATACGCAAACTTCAATCCGTACGGCGCGAGTTTTTTTGCCGTTTCGTTGGCAAAATCCTCGAATCGTTTGATTCCGTCCAAACTGCCTCTGAATTCAGACGGCATGCTACCGATTCCCACAATAGTTGCGCCATATGTAAGATGTTCTTCCGCAACCTTGTCCAATTCGCCTTTGAGCCTTATAAAAGGCGTATGCGTGCCGCATATCGAAAGAGCATTGTCTTCGGATAGCTTTTTGAGTTCGGCAGCCGGCATCGGACAAATGGCGCTAAGCTGCACGGTTTCGGCGCCCATTTCCTTTACCTTGCGGAAAGTATCCGCAACACCTTCGGGCGTTTTGCAGTATTTTCTTAACGAAAAGAGTTGAGACCCGTATAACATGTGACACCTCCTATTTAGACACCTCTATTTTATCGTTGTTGTTTTCTGTCAATTTGGGCATCTCTATTTATGTTTCATCCACTACTAGCCTGAGTGTTTTGTTGCGCTTCATTATAAAATCTTTAAGTTATCGAGGGGTTGCTTTTGGCAACCCCTCGACTATCAACGAAAGACTCTTTTAAGTAAACAGTCGTTTATTTGGTGTAATCGTTGGGGTCTATTGATTTGGGGAGATGAAGACTTCCTCTCGTATCGTAATTGTTAAAGCTTCTGTAACAGGCTTTCATGTAAGGGGAAGAATACTCTTTTGCCATCTTCTTGCTGACCGTTGCTCTTGCGGGATAAGGCATCGCCTGTTGTTGGGGCGCGGGTAAAACAAGATTCTTTTTGTATTGACTTTCGCGAATGGCGCCGATGATTAAACTGAGTATCACTACCAAGCCACCGAAAACCAGCATAATGCGCCTTGCGGGGAACAACGAAATTACCGTAAATAATAGATTGTTGCTGTCTAACCAAGCCATGTTCATATAATCCCAAACGCCTCTGGACTCGTTCGCGGGGACGATAGAAATATTGATGGTGCCTTTTTTAAGTGATTCGTCTATCTCGACATCGGAGTCTGTTACTATATTGACATCTACCGTTATCACAGAGCCTGCGAGCGCTTCATCTGTTATCGCATCGTTAACCGCGCCGAGGATGGGCGCAAGCATCTCTTCTATCCCTGCTGCGGTATCTTCGTCTGTTAATATCATTTCTAATAGACTTGTAAGGCCTTCGTCCGTTAAGCCGCTCATCATAGACAGCGCATCGATATCAAAAGACAATACACCTTCTTGCATATCGAGCACCGTCCACTTGATTGGGGACTCTACCGTGCCCGCTTCCTCTCTGCCTTCACCTTTATAGATAAAGATGACATCTTCTTTAAGAGGGTCTTCGGTGCTTTCGTATCTGTCGTTGATAACAAGGTGCACAATTGTGGGTATCGTCATACGGTCATCGCTCGCAAGATCAACCCATGGTCCTTTGAATGTGGCATAGCCGTCTTGGTCGATGCTTTGGAAGTTGTCATGAATCAGATTCTTGACTTCTTCGTTGCCATAGCCTTCGGCTAAATATTGTTCTAATGATAGTTGTGTGAGGTTGCCATTTGCCACATTCATTTCGATAAATTTGGTAAGCAACAAACCATGCACTTCGCTCTTTGCGATGTAGTCGTCACGGACATCTTCGTAAAGGATGGTACCGCTCGTGGCATCATCCAAAATAGGAGGTAACGCCATATCTATGGCAAACCATATACCGGTTGTAAGCAAGACGGCGCATATTACGAGGGCTGCGGTCGCTTTGCGGATACCGGCAAGCGTTTTGGCTTTGCGCGACGCATTCCATGTGATCAGTCCTACCGCCAAATAGATAAGCCCGATAAGGGCGGTTACGCCGATACCACCATAAATCCAGATACCGTATGTTTTGCCTGCTTCGAGAATCGGCAAACTGACATACACGACAGCGCCGATCATAAGCGGGAATCCTAATAAATAAAGAATAACCTTTAAAAATGTTTTCATGTTATCTGGTCCCTCCCTTTATGAGTTTGTCCAGCGTTTTCTTTTCGAGCGAGGCAAACAGATACGCGCAAGCAATCGTAAACGGGATGAGTCCCGCAAAATACATGAAACAATTTCGGAGCGCTATCCAAGGATAGTATTTTACCATGTATCCTAAATCTTTTTCTGTTTGCTTCAGCATTGTCATTCTTTCGCCTAAGTCTTCGGCTTCATAACCCGACTCGTCCATGGTGACACAACCTATTCTTTCTCCGATAAGCACCGAGCCGATCTTGCCGCCGTGCACCTCACCAAAATATTTGGCGTAGGCGTAATCGCGTAGCTCGGCGTCTTCGATAAAGTAGAAAATAGGTTTGGTTTGGGGAGACTGATAATTGCTGAAACCTTCTAACAATTCCATAATATAATCTTCGCTGATATCAAGACCAAATGAGCTTGCCAACAATACAACGGCTTCTAACGAAAGGTCGCCTGTAAGGGAATTTGCTACACTGGAAGGAATCATCCCGCCGGTTGCCATGTTTATCGTTCCGATAATCGACCTTAGAGAGTCACCGCTGTCGCCAGCGCCGAGATTGGCGCCCAAAGCGCTGAGTATGGCGTCCAATCTTTCGGGGGTAACATAATATCTTTTTGCATTTTTGACTTCGTCGATATTGTCACCGTAGAACTCTAGATATTCTGCCGATTCTTTATATTCGTTCCAATCTGAATTGGGGTCGGATGTAAGATCGTCAAGCGCGGCGGCAAGCGCTTCGTCGGCGTCTTCGCCATCTGCTTTATATTTTTGTTGGGTATTGTAATAAGTTTCTAAGATATATTTTGTTTGCGCAAATCCGAACACATAACCATCTGCATACATTCCGTTTTTGCTGTAAGCCGCATCGCCTACGGAAAGCCCGAATACATAATCCGAAATAAAGAAAGAGGTGTCTATTACATCGGTGCCCTCTTCGATCTCGAGATATTCTGAGGTGTCGGTATTGGTGCTGCCGTACACATCGGATTCGTAGTCTATATTATAAAGATCCAAAAATTCGTCGATATCGTCGTTGAGATCTTCTGCCAATTCGGCATAATTGAATACTTGCAAACCGTAGGAATCGAAATCCAACCCTTCGGCTTCGTATTCTTGTGCCAGTGTGTCGAACTCGGGTTCGATAAAGAAATCCAAGTATACCAAAGGCCCTACCATCACCGCAAAGCCGACAATGGCAACAATGATGATTCTTGCCATCCTCTTTTTGAAAATAAAGGCGCAGATTATTTGCACAATCGCGACAACCGCCCATGCCCCCGCTACAACCAGCAATGGAATTTTGCGGGCGCTTTCGAATAAGTCGCCTTCTAGCTTGCCAGCGTCTCTGTAGACCAAATGGAACAAGAGCAAAAAGCCCAGCAGATAAAAAGCGACTTTAAGGATACGCCAGAAAACCATACGGGCCTTAAGGGAATTTACTGTTTTTACATTACCCATTTTTATGCCTTCTCCTTAAAAAAGTATTGTATAATACCAATACAGTATATTATACAAGCGGAACCGTGTCAACCCCCTAATATGAAACAATTTCCAAATGGAGAACCTTTGAGGTGTTTTGGTCAAATTTTTGGAAAGGTTAGTGTACTATCTAACGAAAAACTTTCAAAAAAATAAATATTGTATATATAAGTGTCTTGGTGTTTATCGCACTGGGTTTTTAAATAGAAAAGAGCGGAAATCGTGTATTGCCGCCCCTGTCGCTCCCACTCTCCACACTCTACTCTTAACTCTTACACCTGTGGGCTCTCAAATCTGCGGCAGTACATTTACCGGAGGGTGACAAGCACCGCTCTCGCAGGCGTAAAATGTGACAAGCCCTCCCATAAGTTTATAGGTGTCGGTAGGCGGAGTAAAAAGCACGATATCGTAGGCAAAAAGCGCTTCTCTATGGTCGTCGATAAAACTTTGCCTGTCGGTATCCTCGGGAATTACGCATACAAGGCGGGCAAAATGCTCTTCTTTCAGTTTTGCGTAGGCATAATAACCTTGGGCGGCGGCGCTTCCCGTTTTGTCTAAAAACTTGGCAAGTTTATCCTTGATTTCCTTACGAACTTCAGCCAGAATGATACCTTCCGCTTCCGTAAGGTAAAGGATATTATAATACATAAGAGCGTTGCCCGAAGGTGTCACGCCGTCGTAAAATTCTTTGGGGCGGCTTATTAGTTTTTGGCCGCTGTGAGGGGTAAGGAAGAAACCGCCCTTTTCATCATCCCAAAACTCGTCTATGACGGATTCGGTACGGGCGTACGCTTCTTTTAGATAGTGTTCCTCAAAGGTTGCGTTGTAAAGACCGATGCAAGCGGAGATATAGGCGGCGGCGTCCTCTAGTACGCATCCCATGGTATGTTTACCATTTTTATAGGAAGTATAAACATTTTTGCCGTCCGTAAGTTTGTTTTTGATGAAAGCCAGTGCGTTCCGTGCAAGCGTCAATAACCCTTCTTCTCCGGTACTTTTGTAGGCTGACGCCAGACCGTCTGCGGCAAGAGCGTTCCAAAACGACAGATATTTGTCATCGATGTGAAGTTTCATTCTTTTTTTGCGGAACACATACAGTTGTTCCTTTTCGTTGCGATAATCAGAGGGATGGAGTAGCTCTTTCCCGATAAGGTTCGGGATGCTTTTCCCTTCAAAATTGCCGCTTGGCGTAATACCGTATGCCTTAGCAAAACGCGCGCCTGACTCTTTGCCCAGAACCTTATCGATTTCTTCAGGCGAAAACAAATAGTAAAGCCCTTCGCGGCCTTCGCTGTCCGCGTCTTGAGCGGAATAAAAACCGCCTTCGCCGTTTTGAAGCTCTTTAGAGAGATAATTAGAACACTCCATAAGGATTTCTTTATAAAGCTCTTTGCCGCTTTGCAGATAAGCTTCGGAATAGACTTTTATCAGTTGGGCGTTGTCGTAAAGCATCTTTTCGAAATGCGGCACAAGCCATTCTCTGTCTGTTGAATACCTTGCAAAACCGCCGCCGATGTGGTCGTAAATTCCTCCTCGGTACATGGCGTCCAGCGTTGCAAAAAACATTTTGATTGCGGAAGCATCCTTACGGCGTTTGCCGTATTCGGCAAGAAACAGCAAGTTGGATGGCATGGGGAACTTCGGCGCTTGACCGAATCCGCCGTATACGGTATCGAAGGTATGTTTTAGATAAGAGTATTGCGCGCTTATTGTGTCGGAAAAACCGTGCAGATGCCCTGTTTTTTCTTCTTTATTCAGCTCGGATACCAAAATTTCGGCGTTTTTTAAGATCGCTTTGTGGTTGGTTCGCCATTCTTTCTCGACGACCTCCAGCAGTTCGATGAGACCGGGTCTGCCGTAACCCGAACGCTTCGGATAGTAGGTTCCCGCGTAAAAAGGTTTTTGGTCGGGTGTCAAAAACACCGTCAGCGGCCAACCGCCGCCGCCTGTCATCAGACGGCAAGCCTCCATATAGACGGCATCCACATCGGGACGCTCTTCTCTGTCCACCTTGATAGAAACGAAAGCGCGGTTGAGGATTGCGGCGACCTGTTCATCTTCGAACGATTCGTGCGCCATAACATGGCACCAATGGCAGGCGCTGTATCCCACCGAAAGAAAAATAGGCTTGTCTTCGGACAGGGCTTTTTCGAAAGCCTCGTCTCCCCAAGGATACCAATCGACAGGATTGTCGGCATGTTGCAGTAAGTAGGGCGAGGTTTCGCCGCGTAATCTGTTGGAAATCATAGAAGTGTTCATAAAGCTATTATATCCATTTTTTTGCTTTCACTCGTATAAATTTATCCGCCTTACCGAAAATAATAGTATCAATCATTTGGAGGTAACCATGAATAATCAAAGTCAGCAAGTCGCTGTGAAAAACCTTTTGAGCATCGACGATATCCTTGGCGCCGAAAAGCTATGTTACGAAAAATTGGACACCTATATCGGTATTGCCAAAGATCAAGAGTTAAAAACATTGCTTGCCAACCTCAAGCAGGCTACCCAATCGCACTACGGCGCGGTTTACAACTATCTCAAATCCCATCAAAGCTAATAGGAGGAACGCTTTATGAAACAACTGAATGACGAGCAAATTATCAACGATGTCCTTTCGGAACAGAAAGAACTTGCCAAACTGTATATGAATGCGATACTCGAAAGCAACTGCCCCAAAATGCGGTCGACGCTGGGCCCTGTTCATATGGATATTGCCGAAAAACAGTTCGATTGCTTTCAATATATGGAAAAGAACAATCTTTATCCCGTAGATTACGCACAACCCCAGAAAGTAACCGAAACAATCAATAAATTCGCATCCTTATAATTATTAAAGTGCGTGATGAAAGGGGTTGTCTAGTCAAATAAGATTGGACACCCCTTTACATTTTTGCTACATATGAGGTAATAATGTATCAAACGGTTTGGACCGAGTCTTGCAACATAAAAGAATATCCGTCTTTGGACGGCGACAGAAGATGCGGTGTATTAGTTATTGGCGGCGGCATCGCGGGGATTTTGACAGCTTATTTTCTAAAGCAGGCAGGCGTAGACTGTCTTGTTGCCGAAGGGAAAAGGATTGGGATGGGCGTAACCGCGTGTACCACGGCGCAAACAACGGCGCAGCAAGAATTGATGTGCAATTATCTTACAAAACGGAGCGGTGTAGAAAAAGCCAAACAGTTTTTGCACGCCAACCTTTGGGCGGTAGAAAAATTCCGTTCTCTGTCCAAGCAATTCGATTTTGATTTTGAAGACAGAGATTCTTATGTATACACCCTTAAAGACATCAAGAAAATTGAAGAAGAAGTAAAAGCGTTAAACGATATAGGATACAAATCCGAATTGGT
This sequence comes from Clostridia bacterium, assembly GCA_028699795.1. Taxonomy (GTDB): domain Bacteria; phylum Bacillota; class Clostridia; order Christensenellales; family DTU072; genus Firm-09. Next base: position 9,740 of record JAQVTZ010000055.1, read on the forward strand.
AAGCAAGCTGCCGCTGCCGTTGGATATAAAAGCCGCGTACAGGTTCAGAAAACAAGCGCAAATCAATCCGTTAAAGCTAATTGCCGCGCTTGCAAAAGACTTGGATATCGTAGAAAATACATTCGTGCAAAAAGTGGAAAAGGGTGTGGCATACACCGATAAGGGCATTATTACGGCGGATAAAATCGTTATCGCGACGCATTTTCCGTTTATCAATACAAGCGGTTTTTATTTTGCGAAAATGTACCAGCAACGCTCTTATGTGCTTGCCTTGGAACATGCGCCCGACTACAATGCGATGTATATTGATGAAGAAAATTACGGCATGTATTTCCGCAACTATCAGAAATATTTTTTGGTGGGCGGCGGAGACCACAGAACGGGCAAAAAGGGAGGAAGTTTCGGCGAACTTGAGAATTTCGTCAAAGAACGCTATCCCGACAGCGAAATCAAATACCGTTGGGCGACGCAGGATTGTATTACGCATGATGCAGTCCCGTATATCGGCAGGTATTCCAAAACCTTACAGAATGTCTATGTGGCGACGGGGTATACCGGTTGGGGCATGACGGGCGCCATGATATCGGCAAGACTTCTTAGCGAAATGATAACCGAAAAAGAATCCGAATTTTTTGAAGTATTCAATTCGCTTCGTTGCGCGATAAGCGCGCAACTGTTTCTTAATTTGGGCGAAAGCGTCATCAATCTTATCAATCCATCACCTAAAAGATGCACACATTTGGGC
>JAQVTZ010000229.1 GCA_028699795.1 Clostridia bacterium
GATAGCGAAGATGGGGGGTATCGTTTCTTTAATGAAGAGATGAAACAACGCTATAACAGACAATTGGCCTTAAGAGAGGCGCTAACAAATTTAGCCAACGGGAAGGAAGACGGTTGTCTGTATATGGTGTATCAACCGATAGTAGACCTCAAAACGGACACGATTTCGGGATTCGAAGCATTGGCGCGTTATAAGCATCCGCAACTCGGCTTCGTTTCGCCCGTCGAGTTTATCCCTCTTATCGAAAAGTATCAACTGATATTGCCGCTCGGGAATATCATCATGCAGCAAGTGTTTCGGTTTGCATTAAAGGTTACACAGCAAAATCCCGCTCTGACAATGGCGTTCAATATTTCCGCCATCCAGCTGTTAAGCGATTCTTTCTACCAAAGCTTGACGGCAATGCTTACGAAAACAGGAGTGAATCCGAATCGCATCGTCATAGAAATCACAGAGTCTATTTTTATAGATAACTTCCAAGAAGTCAATAATAGGTTGACCGAAATAAGAAAGTTGGGTATCAGAATCGCAATAGATGACTTTGGGACGGGATATTCTTCGCTTTCCCGCGAAAAAGAGCTTAAAGTAGACTGCCTTAAGATAGATAAACAATTTATAGACAGTCTGCTCACCGATGATCCCGAGAAGTCTATCGTGTCCGATATTATTTCGATGGCGCACAAGCTTGGGCATAGTGTCGTAGCGGAGGGAGTCGAAACCGAAGAGCAAATGAAGTATCTCATACAGTACCGATGTGATTTAATGCAAGGGTATTGGTACAGCAAACCTTTGGAAGAACAAGCAGCTTTAGAGTTTGTTCGCAAAAAGTCCGATTAGGAGTTTAAGTCCATGAAAAAAAAGTGCAAGCTACTAAATCTGTCTATCAGAAATACTTTTATTCTGACTTTTATCATTACGCTTCTCATATCGGTTGCGGCAATCTGTGTTTTGCTGTTGGTAAACTGGTCTTCTTCGGCAAAAGACATGACAAGAAACCTTTCTACGCATATGGTCACAGAGGTATATAATAATATTGAAACAATAGTTTATCAACCCAAGCATATCAATGAGATCAACCATAAAATTATTTCGGATGGCATTCTTGATGTGAATAACGAAACTGAACGGGAAAGGTTTTTTGTCAGCATTCTAAGGTCTCATGACGAAGTCGTTTATAGTGTGGCATATGCAACCAAAGACGGTGAGTATTACGGTGCCAGACGGAACGCAAGCGGCGAGATAGAAATCATGCGTAACGATGTTTCTACGGGAGGCCATTCTTGGTATTATGCCGTTAATGCAGATGGTACGGCGGGCGAAAGGGCAGAGGATGCAGGCGTATTTGACCCCCGTACTCGTCCTTGGTACCAAGCGGTGGCAGAGGCGCAAGCGCCCGCATTCTCACCGATTTACAAACACTTTGTTATGGATGACCTGACGGTTTCGGCGGGATGGCCGATTTATCATAACGGTGTACTTGACGGCGTTTTTGTCACGCACTCCCTTCTTACGGGGATAGGAACACAAATAAAAAGTCTCGTCGAAGTAAACGACGGATTCGCTATCATTTTCGAAAAAAATGGCGGAGCTATGGTGGCGAACTCTTTAGAGCTGGAGAATTTTTCGGTCGAAGAGGGCGTGTTACAACGCAAAACAATCCAAGATTACAAAGACCTTAATGATGCATACCAATTTTATATTGCAGAAAACGACAATCAGTTTTTCGATTTCTATCAACAAAAAAGAGTGAATTACAGTGTAGAAGAATACCAAAATGACGGAGTAGAATGGATTGTTCTATGCGGCGTGCCCGAAGACAAGTTGATGATGAGTGTCTACCATAATATCTATATTACATTGGCGATTGTTGTCACTTCGTTGCTCGCGGCGTTTTTTGTGTTCTCATTACTTTCTAAAAGATTTATGAAACCTTTGGATCAACTTGCAAAAACAGCCGAAAAGTTTTCGTCCGGCAATTTCTCGGACAGAGTACAGGTTGCAAGAAACGACGAATTGGGAAAAATTGCCAAGGTATTTAACCAAATGGCCGAAAGCACGCAATATCATATTAGCAATCTAGAAGTTACCGTAGAAAAAAGGACGAAAGATTTAAAGGACAGCAGAGAACGCTTAAGGCTGCTTTTGGACTCTGCCGCAGAGGGGATTTATGGCATCGACAACAAAAATATTTGCACTTTTTGCAACAAAAGTTGTTTAAGGCTCTTGGGATATCACAAGTCCGAAGAACTTATCGGCAAAGAGATGCACTCCAAGATTCATCATAAAAAAGCGGACGGTTCGAACTATCAAGAAAAAGATTGTATTATCCTTAAAGCAATCCAAAAAGGACAAGGCATCCATGTAGATGATGAAGTTTTTTGGAGAGCGGACGGTACATACTTTTATGTCGAATATCACGCCTACCCACAAATCGTGGACGGTAAGATCGTGGGCGGGGTGGTAACTTTTTCCGATATTACGGAGCGCAAAAAAAGAGAAGAAAAAATCAATTATCTCAGTTTCCATGATACGCTTACAGGATTGCTTAACAGAGGCGGCTACGAGAAAGAAGTAAAAGTTGCGGACACGGCGGAAAATCTTCC
>JAQVTZ010000230.1 GCA_028699795.1 Clostridia bacterium
GCCCACGATTCCTTGTACCGAAATCAATACGCCGATAACGGAAAACACTATGCCCAAAATCCAATTGGCGACGGTACGCAAGGTTTTGGTAAGTTTATCCAGCTTCACATTGCCGGTAAGATTGCCAATCATGCCAAAAACAATCGTCGAAAAAAATAGAGGCATGATGGCGTATTCGATTGTTTTTATCGCAACGGACGAAACAACCAGCGTTACGGGCTGATAAACGGCCGTACCCGATACGCCTCCTATTGCGGTAATAAGCGTGATAAACACCGGCATGCTGATATCGACTAAAGCAGAGATAGACACCAAGACTTTTCTTGTGGTTGCAACAGCACTAACAACAATTGCTCCCAAAGTTGCGATAATCGCGCCGTACACGGCAAAATAGATCACTTGTGAAGTGTTTTCTTTTATGAAGCCGCTATTGATACTCTTTGACACACCATAAAGAACGGATAAAACGATAATCGTCACCAAAGAAGAAAGAATCGATACTAAATTGCCTTTCGCCGCCGCCGCCAAAACTCCCAATATGGCGTCTACCGTAAAGTCCGTTTTGCCAGAAATGACATCTTTTATAAATTGCTTTAGACTCTTCCCAAAATTGTAATCTGTTGTTTTGTTTAATTCTTCAAAGTAGTGCTCTAAATCCGAACTAATTAAATCTTTTAGACTTTCGCCCACTTCTTCTTGCAATTCTTCTTCCACATTCTGTTGCGCTTTGGAATCGGCAAAGGCGGGTTTCGTTTCACCCATAAGTGAAAACATCAACATAAAAACGCAAAATAACTGCAACCACAGGCAGACTTTTTTCATTTCATTATCGCTCCTATCGCCTCAACAATGTTCGCGAAAATAGGAATGGCCATCGCAAAAATGCTTACCTTCCCAGCAAGCTGAACCTTTTTTGCTATCGACTGAGAACCGTAATCTTCACAGATACCGGACGAATACTCCGTAAGGTATCCTATACCGACAATTTTTAAGATAGTGACAAAAATAGTTCCGTTATTGCCGCCCGCGCCTTCTGAGATTGTTTTAAAATCTTCAAAAATACCCGTGATTTCCGTAAGAATCATCAGCAAAATAGCAGCACCGGTCACCAATCCCGCAAGAAGCGCCAGCTCGGGCTTGATATCCTTTAGAATGACAACTACCATCACACCGATTAAAGCAACGATAATTACTTTTACAATATCCATTAGACAAGATTGAATATGGATTTCAGCGAATCAAATAAGCCCGAAATCATATCTACCACCATCATCAGCACAATAATTAAACTTGCGAGTGTCACAAATGTCGCAACTTCTTTTTTGTCGGACTTCTCTAAAATGTTGTTTATCACGGCGGCGAGAATACCGACGCCCGCAATTTTGAAAATAATATCAATATTCATTATATGACAATTACCATCAACGCAACGCCGCCGAGCGCCATCAGTTTACGGATAAGCTCCCCCTTATTTTTTTTATTGTTTTCGGCCTCTTTCAACAATTCCGAGATTTCCGCGATATGGTGCGAAAATAGTTTTTCCTGCGTACGGTAATCCGCATTGATTAAACCTTGAAAAAAACTTTCGTACAGCCTTTTGTCTTTTTTCGTCAGGTATACGCAATCTATGGCGGGTTGCTCTCCGCTCTCCAGTTTCTTCGCTGTTTCTTTTAAAAATTTGGTGAGGTTAGAGCTTTCAGACGCGCAATACAGAGATATTATGCGTAGGATATCGGTTTTTAGAAAACCGGCTTCCCTTGAGGCATAGCTTAGAAAATCAGCAAACCCTTTTAGATACTCCACCCTCATCTTATAGAATCTGTCTATGCCCATGCCGATATAAGTGACAACTGCCATAAGCGTCGCCCCCACAGCAAGTCTAATCACTTCTAAACCTCACAATAGACTGTATGCTACCTATACACGGTTTATTCCCTAAAAGGACCCCGTAAGTGAAGTGTCTGGGAATATCGGGCAAAGCGGACACAAGACGCTCGATGTTAGAGCTGTGGATACTTGCAAGCAGTTTAATACCCGAACGCGAAATCTCCTCGATAACTTTCATATCTTTATAAGGCGACAGTTCGTCCAATACGATAATTTCGGGCGACATCGAACGGATGAGGCCTTCAACAATAAGCGTTTTGGGTACATTTTGGATAATATCGGTTAGGATACCGATATCGTAAACGGATTCACCGCCACCGGATATTTCGCATCGTTCGTCTACGACCGCCACATCGTAAGTTTTCGCAAGCACCCTAATCATATCTCTTATCAGTGTTGTTTTGCCCGCGAAAGGAGGCGAGACAATAATCGTGTTATCAAAATCTGCAAGAATAGGCGCAAGTTTTTTAGAACAGCCTATCATCTCGTGCGGAAGTCTAATGTTAACAGAGGTAATCTCTGAAAATCCCGAAAGTGTGCCTCTATCGGCGACGCCTTTTCCTGCAACACCTATCCTGATTCCACCCGAATAATGTATAAATCCTTCTTTGATTTCGTCTTGTTTGGAATATAACGAAAAACCGGTCGCTCTTGCGACAACACCGTCAATCATTTTGCGTGTAGCGCAAAATGACAGCACTTTGCGCAAA
>JAQVTZ010000056.1 GCA_028699795.1 Clostridia bacterium
TTGTAGGTTGCAAACCGTCGATATTTAATGTAGAAATATCATTGATTTTGGCATACATTTGTATGGTTTTGTCCGTATGCGTTTCGACCGAAGCGTTTATATAATCGGTTTCTGTATAATATATAGGGTACCCTGGGTCGTAGTGGGTATATTCGGTTCTGTAGTAACCTGGGTCGAAATAAACCGTGCCGCCTTGTGTATCGAAGGCATACTCATTTTCGAAGGTGATATTGAGCAGAAGCACATATTTTGCAACGATATTGACTTTATAGATTTCGTCGGTCGAGTTCCGCACCATGGTAACACCATCGGGCCGCTCGATTGCGTCGAAGTTATATAACCTGTATGTGATGCTGTTGCTGTCTGGATAGTTCATATCCAGTTGTTGGAAGCTGTTGACACCGTTTACAAAGTACCCTATAAATTGATAGCGCAAATCCCATCTGCTTAGTTCCGAAATATTGGGTACGGTGTAAGAAATATCCTGTTCGTAATCGTAAATCCCGTTGTAGGAATGTTGCATGAAATACAGGTGCCCCAAAGGTCCTTCATCGTTTAGAATAACCGTTTCGGTATCGCCATACAATAGGTTTACCGAACTTGTTACTTCCATCTGTTTCCAGAACTTCACTTTAATTACCGTGTTTTCTATGAGGCGCATCACGACTACCATGGTATCGCCCATTTGGGTAATGGTAAGGGTGTTATCTAGTTTGGTCGCCAACTTATACCAAGAGTCTGGTATATACACTTGATATCCGTCTACGGGATTGTTTTGGGTCTCCATTTGGTAGACACCGTCGATACGGTAACTTGTTTTGGGTGTGATTTCTAATTTAACAACCGTATTGGTGGGCATGATTAACGCATTATTACTTATCGACCTGCTTACGAATTGTCCTGCGGACTCGTTATAAACATAGTATTTAACAGAGCCGCCTTCTGCGCCTACGGATTCGCCTTGTGTTTCGAGCGCGACATCAAGATGCATTTTATCGTTATTGGCATAAGCATGTACAACCCTGTCGGAATAAATTTCAACTGTGTTTAGAGTACCGTAATTTCGTTTTGTTTGCACAAGATGCCCGTTTTGGTTGTAGGTAATATCGTAATACTGTGTCCCCGTAACGGGATAGAATGCCTGCTTGGTGTCTGTCAGCGACAATGACAACTTGGCGCCGCTATAAACTTTGTAGGTATAAGAGGCGTCGTTCGTGCCGTCTCTATCTGCAAGAACAATCGAATTGTCTGGTAAATTGGGATTCATGCTGCTGTCGAAAGTTGCTCGAGCCGTAAGAGTCGCGTATGTGGCATACTTCATGTTAAAGTTAGTAAGCGAAAAAGTACCAGACTGCCATTTATATTCGGGATGAATCTCTACGGTAACATGATAGACCCTATAAACCACCGCGCGGAATACTCTGTTGGACTGAATGGTATATTCCAGCGTATCCAAAATAGCTTCTCCGGTGGGCGAAACGGAAGCGCTGCTTAACACAAACCCTGTATCATCTTCGTTAATGTATCTCCAGATACCGTCTTCGTATACTTGATACCCTGCAAACACATAATTATCGCTTGCAGCGGGCTCCATGAAGAATCTGAATTTGGCATCCACATTGTAATTATGAATGGCATCATTCCCTTTTTCTATATTATTATAAGTACGCGTAAGCGAATACGCCGGAACATTGACGGTACCGCCGCTTGTTACTTTTTGTACTTCGGGGATCCCGTAAGGATCCGCTACCAGCAAATAGTCGTCGCCGACTTTCTCGTATTCGTAACGATAAGGATCTATTATACTGGTATGGGTATTGATTATTGTGTTGTAATAGACAAACAACATGGAATTGCTGCCGGTATCGTCGTGATAATCCAAATGGTCGATATATACATCGGTAGACAAAAATACCAATTGCGCGCTCTTTAATACGGCAGAGTGGGCGGGATAAGCATAGTCATAGGAACAAATTACATAATCTACATAATTTTTGAAAGTAATATCGGTTATACTATAGCCTTCCGTGATGTTTTGGAAAATAGTATAGTTGGAATTATATTCCATTTTGGAGTTAGATAGCGAAAGCGTAAGCGCGTTGTCGTAATCGGTTTCCGTACCGTTGATAAATGTTCTTACCTCGTACGTATTGATTGCGAATTCTGCTTCTACAGAAAATCGGTTTCTGCCGTTAATCACTACCGAGTCAATAATCATACGGGCAGTTTGGGCGCCCCCTGTGGTATTTGTGGTGTACCAATATACCACCTTATTGACGCCATCAATCACCCTTTCTACTTTTTGGTATTGCACATCTTCAATGACTCTGTCGTTAATTATAAGGTTTTCGAGATGATACCCGTAATCGGCAATAAATTCGATGGTAATCTGATCGTAATGATTTACGGTACGCGGAATTGTAACCGTCGAACCAGATTGGATATCATCGTTAAGTTCGACTTTGGAGATATTACCCCTTCCCGAAGTGCTCATGACGACATTATAATTTTTAATTTCATAATTTACCGAAACATTGATTGCGCCGGTTGCCTCGTTAATTCTGTAGTAATAATGACCGTAACGGTTGTCGTAAACGATAAGCGGATCGGTATTGTTGACTATCGTATTGACGACGCCTCTCACCGTACGCATCGTAATATTGATATTCTTAATTTTGTAACCGTCTATGGGCATGAAGTACAGCGTAACGCTGTCTTTGTATCTGTATCCGGAATACACATATCTTTTGGGGTCTGTTTCGATGGTCGAGGCCGAAAGCGGATTAGATCCCGACCACGCGGACGGCTTGGAGAAATAAGCGATTTCTTCTTCGCGTCCTTCATTGAATACCGCGCCCGTGACGCTGTCTTGCAAAAGGCCCAAAACTTCGAAGGCTTCCATAAATCCGCCGTCGAAAGTGAGATCGTATGCCAACCTTTCGGTTTCGATTGTCAATATTTTATCGGATTTGATTTGCAGAATTTCTAATTCGTATTGATTGCTTGCATCATTTAAAGTCGTCTTTTTGGCGCTGGCTAAAAGCCCCGCGTCGGCGGTGCCGTTTACTAATATCGCGGTAAGTTTGTATCCCGCGAATATATTAAGAATAACCGCGCTGTCGGAATCCCATTGTACCGAGGCACTTCCATTTACCGTTCCCGTGCCGCCCTCAAAATAATTCACTGCGACATTGTAATAATGGATGGAGAAATTCACAAATCCTCTCGCAAGCGCTGTTACGGTATGCTCGATGACATTCTCTGCATCGGGGTTGGAAATGGTTTGGAACGAATTATTTATTGTAAAATAATCAACCTTAAAGCCATAATCTTCATAATTGGGTGTCGCCACGAAGCTTACTATCGTATTATAAGTAACGGTAATATATCCGCTGTTAAAATCAACCACGCTTCCGCTGGAAGTCAAGATAGGCAGAGTGACTTCGCTCAAGGACATTCCTGGTTCCCAAAGCAATTGATTATCGTCGCTATAGATAGACAAACTGCCGATGTTAGCATCCAGCTGACCTTCGGTTAGATTTGTGGTAAATGATACACGATGTGTCGTGATAGAATACTCTGCAATAACATTGAGGCTCGCAACAATACGGCCTGTATAATTATTGCCCTTCATTGCATTGACCCTGTCTTCTTCGTTCACCAGGAACGAAGATACCGTATATCCTTCGCCTGGAACACAAGCAATCACAAAGTCGAGACCGTATTCGTAATGATCTTTATTATCAATTTTTTCTACAATCACTTCGTTATCGGGCAAATAAGGATTGGTAAAGGTGATACCGATTGGCTCGCTTACTTCGGGGAAATAAGTAGAACCCATTCGATTATAAGTATTCTCGAGACTATAAGTGTATTTTTCTTTAACAAATTCTACATAAACGCTCTCTATATCAAAATTGAGAGCAGGCAGCACATAAGTATCTCCCTTTTCGGATATCAGGGCCTTTAGCGCAATAACCTTGGCTTCGGAAGAAGTGGTGTCGGCGGAATCGTAATAAGTAATGACCGCGGTGTCGAGGTCGATTTTATAGCCGTCGTAAGTAACGGGATTAAACGAAAAATAGACGGGAGAACCATGCGGAATGCCGTTATATGTTTGTACAGTCATTAAATAAGAATCGGTATCGTAAACGGCTTCACTCGATACGGCGGAAAGGCCCTTAAGCGTTACCGTCCCAAACGAAGTTGGATTGACATTAACGGTACGGAAATTCAGACTTTTGTTTTTGAGGTTCACGGCTACCGTATAGGTATTGATTTCGTACACCACTTTAATATGCACATTCCCTGTAATACCGCTACCGTTGGGGCCCTTGTATTCGTAAGTGATGCTGCGATTATTGTTAGGGGAATATAGGTCCAGTTTCCAATACTCGGGTCGTATCAGTTCTCCGTTAATGTAAAGTTCGCTGATATGCGTTCCTTGTTCTTTGTCCGCCAACATGTAAATTTCGAGGTTTTGACCTGCAAGAAGCTGTAAGTCCGTCCCGTCTGAATAAATGCCGCCTTCTGTGCGTACAAGAGTTGTGCCGCCCCAAGCGGGTACCACGGTCGCTTTGTAAACATTGGGCGAAAAGCCGATTTCGATGGAAATGTCTTCGGTAATCGTCAGTTCTAACACACCGTTAATACACTTTTGGATTGCCGCGTTGATGGTTGCATAACGAAGTTCAAACGGATTGTAGCTGATTCCGTTTACCGAAATAGATGAAATAAAGTTGTTATCATCTGCGGTAATTGGGATATTTACTACGGTGCCGTAATTGATTTGTTTGTCGATGCCTGCCTCGTAATCTTGCCCCACATTGCCAGAGCCGCTCAAAGCTATGCTTAAATTGAAAACAATTGGCGCGAACTCTACCGATACATAGAGGCCTTCTCTTAGTTGTTCATAAGTATAATTGTTAGAATCAATCATGTAATCGGTCACTCGCTCGGCACCGGAAGCATTGAACAATGCCAAGGTGGTATCGTCCAAAATATTTTGGTTAGATCTGCTGCCTATCGCAACATATGATACAAGATGTCCCGTAGCCGCTACGATACGCACAGGTATTTGGTCTCCGTACACGAAAGAGGTCACGGGAGAGCTTACCATGCCGAACACATTGCGTCTGTCAATCACCAAAGGTATCACATTGGCTGCAAAAACCGCTTCGGCATAAATATCCGATCCGACATGTTCGATACGGTAAGTGTTATCCGTAGCTGCATGAACCACATTTCCGTTTACAATGAGGTATTTAAGAATATAGCCACTATCAATTGGAGTCGCTTTGAGGACCACGGTTTCGTTCTCGACCACCTGCCCGTTATCGATAGAAGTAAGCACTTTGACGCCGTCTACATCGACTTCGCGCAATGCGACAAGACTACCCGTCGCGGCATCCGCCTTAGCAATAATATTATGGGGTTGTTGCGAATCTAGTAGTGGATTGAATAATACGATAATTTCGGCATTGCCTGTAATGTTGGAAATTTCAAGGGTGATTTCGGTATTACTGTTCATGCTGACCTTAACTTCGTCACTCGTCCCTGTAACGATAAGGTTGTTTGGTTCAAACGAACTTTGACTGTCAAACACGATATTTGCGATATATGTTTGAGCATGATTTAATACTACTTGTTTGTAAGAAACAGGCATTCCGTCTATTGTATAAGTATCTTTTGCATTGGCAAGCCATAATTCAACCTTGTAGCTTGCAATTTTGCAAACCACAGTAATGGAATAACCGGTTTCGACGCTGTCAAGTGTCAGCGTATGAGATTTTGCGTGGAACGCAATGTCCTCTCGGGTCCCTAATACTAAGCCCGGTATGGACTCGCGCACTTGCGTTTCGGTCTGAACCAGTATGCTTTCTATTTCGTAACCGTCTATCGCTTGAACGGTAAATTGTTTGCTTGTAAGCGCTTCCATTTGGAGCGTATACGGCAGTGTTTTGGTAATCGGCACTTCATCATCTATAAAGGACAGCGTTGCGAACTCGCCGGGGGTATCTCCTTCCTTATTGCTGAAGTCTACCGTATACTTGCATCTTTTGAAGACAACATTGACATCTACATCGCGCTCGATGTTTTGCAACATAATATTGGCATCTTGCAAAACATTGGTGAGTACGATTTCATGAACTTCGAAATCACCCGAGGGGTTGGTGTAAGTATAAGAGTGTACATAATAAGTGGTACTTGTGGAAGCCGTAACATAGATTGTACTACCCTCGGCGACCGTTTGATGGTTAAAGTTGACTGCTCCGACGCCGTCGGAAGTTACATTGACATGATAGAATACGGGAGCATATTGGACGCTTATCGATTTACTGGTTGTGATGAAATCGAATGTCAAAACATAATAAGTAACTCTTATATCGTTGTCTGCTGTCACACTGCCCGACGCGTTATCGGGTTGCGGCTGCTCTTCTTGGGCAACGCTTGCAACCGAAATCAGTTGTGACACGCTCATACCAGGCCCAGGATGATAGGGATCCACTTTAATACCATTTACCGTCAATGTTTTAATATAATAACCTTCGTAAGCTTCTACCGAAATAAACGGAGAAGAGCCCATCATGCTTTCGGTACTTTCGTAATTGATTTCGCCGTTTTGCAGGTTATCGGGCACAAAAATTTCTAAAATGATTGCGGCATAATTGATATCCACACGAATGGAAGCGGCAATATCATTAAGAACTAAAGTATAAGAAGTCGCATCGGAATTGAGATCGTCTATAAGCACGCCGTCGGTATAGATGCTTTCGATACGGTAATTTTCGGGCGCATTGATCCAAATGCGTTTGCTCTGCCCGCTGTATACCGTAATATATTGCTCTGGTGAGTTGCTGAAGTCCGCATCGTCTTCGTGTTTGATGTCGCCGTGCACACCCGCCGAACCGTTGTTGATGGTAATATCAAACTCGGTAGTCGTAAAATTCACCTTAAAGGAATAATTTTGAAGAATGGGCGAAACTACCGAGTATTCATATGTATTTGTTGTGGGATTGCGAAGTTCGGAAGCATCCAGCACTACCGTACCAATGCCGTTAAACACCTCAATATTGTTGAGGCTATAGCCTTCGCCCGCTACGAATCTAAAAGTATAATCTTGTACGGCATCCATTCGGTAAGTCCCCGGGACACTGGTTTCGGAACCGTCTTGCACCTTAATAACCGAACCCGATCCGTATACCGTAAATTCGGCCGTCTTTTGAATTACTCTAAATACAGGAACAATAGCAAGCGAACGGGTGACTTTATAAGTTTTGTCTACCAGCTCTTCTGTCGCTACGCCGCCCGTACTGGCTACATACCAACCGGAGAATGTATAATACTGCTTATAAGGTGTGGCCTCGGGAAAAGCTCCCGTAAGCGCGCCGCCCAATTGGTCTTGGTAAAGCACAGTAAGAACCAATCCGCCCAAATCGTCATCATAATAGGTTTCGGATTGCTCTGTCAGCGGATTATACCACTCTAAATTCTTAAAAGCATCGTCTTGATTGTCGCCCTGCAAGAAAATGACTTGATAGATATTCTTTTCCCAATAGGCGATAAGAGCTGTCGGCCTGGTAAAGGTGGTTTCGTTGGTAACAAATTCGGGATACCCCGTAGAAGGATTGGTAGAGGTCCCCATGATATACCAACCTTTGAACACATAGCCTGCCACCTTAAGATACTCGGGACAATCGTCGCTTGCAAGATAAGCCTCGCGTGTTGCGGAGTCGAAATACAACGCAGGCTGTACATCGAAGACCTCGCCGATAGGTTGACCTGCGGGCAACTCTATTGAACTTAAGGTCGACCCCATGGTGGAAAAAGTAATATTGCTGGTTTCGTATTCGAAATTCGCTTTGATATAAATTTCTTCTGTAACAGCGGTCGGGGTAAAAGTAAGCGAATATTCGTCTGTGGAGGCTGTACGCGAACTGAAAAAGTTTACATAATTAGTAAGTGAGCCGATTGGATAAGAGGCATAATCGCCTTCTATCATAACGGGTTGTATAAATTTACTTCCGCTATAAGTCTCGATTGTCCAGCCCACAAACCGACGGAACGGATTGGCTTCGACTCTTAAAATAGAGGCCTCTTCTTTGGGATAATATGATTTGAGGTCTTTTACCGTGCCTAAAGGTACACCTTCTACGCTTTGGGTAAAGGATAGATATAAATCTGTCGCGTATTTTTGGTACACGGGATAAATATTAGTATCTTGGGTAATATGAGCATATTCTTCGCTCCAGCCCGTTAAAATATGGCCGTATTTGTACATCTCGGGCTCACTGGGAAGAGGTACTTTGGTAGCGGCTTCGTTATGAAAGACAGTCTCTTCGCTTGCCGTAGTGCCGTCGGGATAATAAAATACGACGATGTATCTCTTTTTTGTAAAAGTCGCGGTAAGCGTCATGTCGCGCGATACTTGCCTGTCTGTGCGTATCGCATTGGGATTGCCGTCCGACCATCTTAAAAAATCATACCCTTCGTCGGGTACGGCAAACACCGTGGTACCGTCGTACCCTGCGAACACACGCTGTACGGTGTCGCCTTCTATTACGCCGCCTTGCCCAGCCTCATATGTAACTATTTTTGCCGAGGACACAACATTAAAAGTAACTTTTTGCTTAAAGCCGCCTATATCGAGTATAACATTATCGAGTGTTTGTTCTTTGGAAGTATCGAGACCCGTTATAACCGCTTCATTAAGGCTGAATTCGGATTGGGTACCGTCTGTATATTTAACGGTGACAAAAACATTGGACAAGTCCGCATCGATACTGATAAGACCTTCGTTTTGGACGACGATGGCTTCGACCGTTTTATCTACCGGCGGTTGTTCTACCGTATAATTGGGAAGAATAATCGCAGCGAGAATTACTGTAATAAAAGCCAAGACCCCAACCGCAATCAAACTTGATTTTAGCATCCCTTTGCGGGCATATGTCGGCGTGCCTGGTTTATAAATATTTTTAGCCATAATGGTCTCCTTATGATCGAAGCGCAATAAAAAATAACTTATAAGATATAAGCATTATATTATATATAAAGGTCGCAATTCAACATTATTTACGATAGTTTTCTTTTCCGGCGGTCTATTTCATTGCAAATGCGGCAAATGCGGCTTGATAACTTGGCGGGTACGGGCGATACATAACGAGTCTGGCGGCACATCTTCGGTCACCGTACTGCCTGCGGCAATATAGGCATGATCCCCGATGGAGACAGGCGCTACCAAATTGGAATTGCACCCGATAAACACCCTGTTGCCCACCGTTACGCCACGCTTTGTCTTGCCGTTGTAATTGGCAAACACGACACCGCAGCCCACATTGGTATTTTCGCCCACACTCGAATCTCCAATATAGGAAAGATGCGCGCATTTCACCCCGTTTTCCAACACAGAGTTTTTTATCTCTACAAAATCCCCCACACGGCAACCGTCTCCGATTACGGCCCCTTTCCGCAAACAGGCGAAAGGTCCTACTGTACAGTTTTTCCCTATGGTTGCCCCTATTGAAAAGGTCGACCGTATTTCGGTATTTTCTCCTACTACCGTATCTTCCAAATCGCAAAATGAATACACCACGGCGCCCCGCTTAATAACACATGATCCCTTAATAGAAACCATTGGATGTATTACCGCGCCTTCTTCTATTTCCACCGTCGACTCAATAAAAACAGATGCGGGATTTCTTATAATTACTCCCGGATAAGAATTTTTTTTATATATATCAGATTTCTCATTTTGGGTATCCTTTTTTTTGCTTTTGGGTGTCCCATAAGTGTTGCCGCGCATCATTTTCGCATCCCCCTGAGGATAGTTAGTCTTGCTTGCCCTATTGCGCAATATGTTTTGTTGATGGTAGAGGCTTCCGCCATAATTCTTATTTTCGGCTCTGTTCCGCTGGGACGGACTACCAATCGAGCGCCATTTTCTGCGCGTATTTCTTCTAATTTTTCGGCGAACGCTTCTTCATTCGCCTTATATTCGGCAAGCTTTTCGTGTGTTGTTATAATATCTCCGCTTGCCTGAGGATAATCTACGATATCATCATAGAAATGAACATCTTTGGCGCATTCTGCCGCTGTCAACATTGCCGCCGCCAACAAGCCATCACCCGTGTTTTGATATTTGCCGATAATAACATGCCCGCTTGCTTCTCCTCCTAGTTCGGCTCCCGTTTTTTTCATCTCTTCTGCAACATATTTGTCGCCCACTCTTGTACGGATAAACTGAAAACCGTGTTTCTGCGCGGCTTCCTCTACGCCGCGGTTGGACATAATTGTTCCAATTATCTTTTTTCCGTTCCATTCGTTTCGCTCTTCTAGATATTTCGCAATAATATACACCATATGGTCGCCGTCAAGCAATTTTCCACCGCAGTACGCCAGCACTCTG
>JAQVTZ010000057.1 GCA_028699795.1 Clostridia bacterium
TATAGACATTTTCGACATAATACAATTTTTCGAATCTGCCTTTGAGCTCTTTGGCGTTTTTGACAATCGAAAGGGTGACATCGGGCTTTAAGGCAAGCAGGGTACCGTCCATGTCCGTAAACGAAATGATGCGATCGCTTGGCAAGAAGCTTTTATAATCCATGTAAAAGCCGTACTCTTCGAAGCGGCTCATCTTGTATTTGCGGTACCCGAACTTTTCGTATACGCTACGAAGCTTTAGGGCGACCCGCTCTTCTTTTTTGAGGGTGTTGAAATCAAAATTCATTGCTCCCACCTTAATTATGATGATTATTTCCCACTTAATAAAATTTTCTTGCTTGAGAGTCTACTAAGTGGTAATTCCAATATACAGTACTTTAGCGCTTTAGTCAAGTGAATTGCTAAAGTAAAATGAAAACCTCTTGCCTATCTCAACAAGAGGTTTTATCCGCTTACTATAATCGATGATGTTTTAATGATTATGCAACGCTGTGTTCTTCAAACAACTTTTCTATTTCGGGGAAAGGATCGTTTACCAGATGGGCATAACGCACGGTGTCGCTTCCCGATTGATGATGTAATGCCACTGTTATTTCAATATTTATCCATAAAAACTTCACACACCACACTATATCATCCATATTTGTAATTTGTACATTGTAATTTGGGTACCTCTATTTAGCCCCCGCTTGCCATTTTAGGTTTGTGGCATATTGTACTGCCAAACCCAAAATGCAAACGCTGTTCGGTAATTTCGGCGCCCTTTCGGCATAAAACCGCCTATTTTCCTCGACAATAACGCTGCTATTGCCTTCGTCAAAACGGCGTTTTTCTACTCGAAAATTCATCCGAAATTCCTCGAAGGGGCTAAATAGAGGTTCCCAATTTGTAATTTTTTTAGTCTGCTTTGACAATCGCTTCCAACGCATCCATATCGGTGATGGTGATTTTATCTTTCCAAAAGCTGATTATACCCTCGTCGCGCATCCGCATCATCTCGCGGGACATCGAGGGACGGGATACATTGAGGTAGTCTGCCATCTCATTGCGGTTTAGACCCATTTCGACATTCAAACTGCCTTGCTCAAGATACTTATCGTAAATGAGTTTGGCAATCTTGAGCCGCATACTCTTTATAATGAGATACCCCGTGTCCTTGTTGATGCTCGCGATGCGTCCCGAAAAATATTGCAAAAGATTGCGTATCAGTTTGGGGCTGATGCTTCCTCCGTCTTTAATAACGGATTCGCGATCCAGATACAGCACAACGGACTCATCTGCGGCAACCACCGAATAGGATGCTCTGGCATTCGCCGAAAACACATCGGCCTCGGCAAACATTTCCCCTTGTTCTACCGTTCCTTTGGCTTCGCGGTTGCCGTCTTGCTTTGTGATATACTTTAACAGCAATCCCGACAATAGGATTCCGAAATTGTCTGTTGGGTCTCCCTCTTGCAGGATAATCTTACCTTTAGGATATTTTACAATCTTGCACTTCAGGCTGTCAAAAACGGTGTTGACCTCCTTATCTTCGAAGTCCGCAAACAATACATTGGTTTTGATTAGCCTGATAATATTCATATCCTTCTCCTTGGTAAATATATCCCTAAAAACAGCTTCAGTTAGTTATCTCTGTTACGGAAAAAAACGACCGATTTTGCCGCCTCCAAAATGTTGCCTTGGCTACAAAGGAATTTTATTATATAATAATTTCAAAGCATATGCAAGACTTTTTCTTGTTTTTATGCTATACTTTTTTAGAGGCACTTATGGCAAAGCAAACCGCTTTAGAAAAATTCAATACCGCAATAGAAGAGTTTTACCGTTCCCGCCTTATTTTGGTAGACAGAGTGATTTGCAGTTTTTTGCAAACGCTTGCCGAAGACAAAGAACTGTTGGCGGTGCTTGCAGACTGCGCCGAAACAGTCAATTACTCCAACGAATACAAAAAAGCAATCTCCAAAGACGGTATCGGCAGTTATTTTTTACTTCCGCAAGGCGGCAAACAAATCGTTACATTGGTCACGGGATTATTGTACGAGTTTGACAACAAAACCCTGTCTGTTGTCGATTTTGTCACGAAGTTATTTCCCTCCGAATCTACGCACGAATCTTACACAGGATTTTGTGACCGCATCATCCGCCCTTACGCCGAAGCCTTTCGCGCGCGTCTTATGGGAGAGCCCGAAGCGGTATGCGAAACGCTTGCCGAAGCCGCGCCCGCGCCTCTTACCTTCCCCCAAAAAGCAGCAGAAGACTGCGAATATTGGCTGCACGCCCTTTTGGACGCCGTCACGGGCGACAACGGCACGGCAGAAGACAAACGCCGCGAATATGTCACAATGATAAAGGGCATGCTGTATGTTTTGGACGGCCGCAATCCGTTGCTTATTAAGCTGTTATGGATCGGTCTCAAAAACACGCTAGGCACATACAAGCCCGGCAAGCGCGAACTAAACGAAATCAAACTACTACTTTTTACTTACGGAGTTCTAGAATAAATGTTTCTCACCTCGCTCGAAAATGTTCTGCTGTTACTTGCAATGGCGATTCCTGGTTTTCTTGTCACAAAATTAAAACTGCTAAAAAACAAGGATGCCGCCATCAACTTTATTTCGATTATGCTGTTGTATGTTTGTCAGCCTTTCGTCACTTTCAACTCCTTTCTCAATACGGACTTCGAGTTAACGGTTCTATGGAATATGATTGCCGTATTTGTCATTACCGCAATCATTATGGTGGGGCTTTCGCTTGCTCTAAAGTTCGCGTTTTCCGCGCACTCCGACATCGAAATGAAGAGCATGGTCCCCTATGCCTCCACTTTTGGCAACATTGGTTATCTTTGCGTACCTTTTTTGATGATTTTGGCGCCCGGCAACAATCTTGTCATTTTATACGCAACCTCGTCTATTGTAGCGTTCAACCTCACGGCTTGGACCATCGGAAACTATATCCTTACGGGAGACCGCAAGCACATCAAGCTTAAAAAAGCTATCTTGAACCCCGCGACGCTGTCGTTTCTTCTGGTATTGCCGTTATTCTTATTAAATCTCAACTTCAACCGTTCGGACTCGTTTGCGGGCGTTGCCAAAGTTTGCCGTCTGTTTGCCGAAATGGTGGGACCTCTTGCGATGACCCTCCTCGGCATCCAATTTTCCGATATGAAGCTAAAAGAAATCTTTACCGATTACCGCGCTTACATTTCGTCCGCCTTTAAATTGATTCTATCCCCGATACTCGCAATATGCCTTTTATTGCTTACCGGACTGTTTATGGATATCTCCGCAATCAGACTGAATGTCGTCGCGCTTTCAGCAATGCCCACCGCGACAAATCTGATGATGTTTTCGTCATTATGCAACAAAAATGTAAAACTTGCGGCCAAAATGGTTATGATTTCCACACTTATTTCCATGCTGACGATACCGCTCGCTTTAGAGCTTGCGGACAAAATATTTTAGCCCCAATGGCAAAAATAGTTGTCATTTTTTTTGTTATACTATATAATAGCAATATCGTCTAAGGAGGACATATCCATGATTACAAAAGACATGCTGATAGCAGATGCACTCAAACAAGGAAATACTGAAGCTATGGCCGAGGTGCTTTTCGGTTTTGGTATGCACTGTCTGGGTTGCGCCCTTTCACGCGGCGAAACCATAGAACAGGCTGCCGCCGTACACGGCGTAGACCCCGACGAAATGATAAAAGCACTCAACGAAGCCGCAAATAAGTAATCCGTAGCAATATTGGAGCATGGTGCAATGGTAGCACAGAGGACTCTGACCCCTCTGACGTAAGTTCGATTCTTACTGCTCCTGCCAATAATCGGGGTTGTCGTGACGGCACCCCCTTTTTTATTAATTATCGAAACAAAATGAGAAAAATTTTAGGTTGCGTGCGAAGAGCCGCAAACGATTACAATATGATACAAGAGGGCGACCGCATCGCGGTGGGGCTTTCGGGCGGAAAGGACAGCATCGCGCTTCTTACCGCGCTCAAGCTTTACCAAAGGTTTACTCCTACCCCTTTCGAACTTTGCGCGATAATGATTGATATGGGTCTAAAGGATACCGATATGGGCGAAATGGATGCCCTTATGAAGTATTGCGAATCATTACAGGCACCACTGCATATAGAGCGCACCAATATTGCCGAAATCATTTTCGATATCCGCAAAGAATCCAACCCCTGCAGTCTTTGCTCCAAAATGAGGAGAGGCGCGCTCAATACCGTATGCAACAGGTTAGGGTATAACAAACTTGCGCTTGCGCACAACAGCGAAGATGTGTTAGAAACTTTTTTGCTATCGTTTCTGTATGAAGGCAGATTGTCGACTTTCCAACCGGTTTCTCATATGAGTCGCACGGACATCACGCTCATCCGCCCTCTACTCTATGCAGAAGAAGGGGATATCAAAGGAGCGGCAAGAAGACTTCATTTTCCGATTGTCCACAACCCCTGCCCCAAAAACCATTTTACCCAACGGGAATATATGAAAAATCTTGTGAACATGATAAAAAAAGACATCCCTTTTGCAAAGGACAGAATGTTTGAGGCAATTGTCAATGCCGACAGATACAATCTGTTTCCGCAAAAACATCAACATAAAAAACAGGAATTCTATGATGATCAAAGGAAAAGTTAAACTTCATTTCACCCTATTTGCAACCTTCTTTCGGATAGGTCTTTTTACTTTCGGCGGTGGGTATGCCATGATTGCTCTTATCGAAAGGGAAGTGGTCGAAAGAAGAAATTGGATATCACATAAGGATATGTTGGACCTTTTGGCGATTGCCGAAAGCACTCCCGGTGTAATCGCGCTCAACACGGCGACCTTCGTAGGCGCTAAAATCGGTGGTTTTTGGGGCGCGCTGTCTTCTTCGATTGCCGTCATGCTGCCGTCTATTATAATTATTTCGGCAATCGGCGCGGTATACGAGCTGTTCGGCGCAAACAAGTATGTGCAGTGGGCATTTTTGGGAGTCCGCGCCGCGGTTGCCGCTTTAATTCTGAATGCGGTCTTCAAGGTATTCAAATCCGTAGACAAATCTGTCTTATCCTATTCAGTGATGGCGGTAACTTTTGTGTTGGCCTTGCTCTCTGTTTTCAATATCATCCCCGTAGATATCGTCTTTATTATTCTAGGCTCTGCCCTGTTCGGCATCTTGTGGGGATATTTCAAACGCAAAAAAGGGAAAAAGCCGCCCACCGCAGAACAACAAATATCCGCGACCGGCGAAGAGGAGGCGGATAAATGATTTTTTTGGAAATGTTTCTCAACTTTCTTAAAATAGGGTTGTTTACCGTGGGCGGCGGTTACGCTATGTTGCCTCTTATTACGGATACCGTGGTCTCAAAAGGCTGGCTTACGACAGAGCAAGTCATGGATTTTGTCGCGATTGCAGAGTCTACACCGGGGCCGTTTGCCATCAATGTAGCAACCTTTGTGGGCAACCTTGTAGGACGCGCCGAGCTTGGAGGGGTTGGGGGCGCCGCTTTGGGCGTACTTTGCGCGGTTAGCGGATTGTTTCTTCCCTCGTTTACCATCATTTTGATTATTTATAAGTTATCTTCCAAGTTTATGAAGAATAAGGTTGTGAAAGATGCTTTCTACACCCTGCGTCCTACCGTTGTCGCCCTGATTGCGAGTGCATTTGTTTCGATAGCCGCCGCCACCTTTCTTATGAACGGCGGCGACGGCACAAAAAGCATGAACTGGTTCGGCCTGGCATGGTTTGTATTGTGCTTTGCGGCACTCAGAGGCTTCAAAAAGAAGCTACATCCCATATTGGTGATTATTCTGTCGGCAGGCGTGGGCATCCTTTATTACGGCGTCATACTGGGCGGAATCTAGATTTTATTTGTCGCCTTCGGGGAAATATTCGTAAGGATCTGCAACTTGTCCGTCTACAAACACCGAGAAATGCACATGAGGCCCCTGCAACAATTCAGCCGTAGACGAAGCGCTCATATTTCCGAGAACCGTGCCGGCATCTACCGTCTGTCCTGTGACGACAACAGGGTCGCTAAGAGAGCCGTAATAGGTTGTTAGCCCATCGCCATGGTCTATCTTTACATAGTTCCCTTCCAGCGCGTCATAACCTACCTCGGAGACAGTTCCTGCATAAGCCGCTACCACCGAGTCGTTTTCGGTTCCTCCAAAATCTATCCCGTTATGCACTTTATAGAGTTTGAGGGTAGACCACCATACAACGGTATCCATTTCATAATCCTTAATGACATCGTTGTCCGAAGGTAGCGTAAAAACAATCGGCTCGGGGGGCTCCGTAACAGGATTGGTAACCACAGGATCATTAACCACAGGGTCATTGGTAGGATCTTCCGCTACCGGTGTGGGGTCGGTAATGACAGGATCTGCTTTATCCTGCGTAAGCAAGGCGACCGTAATCATTGCGCCTATTGCCAATATGCATACACCCATGATGATGTAGTACATGTTTCTTTTTAGAAATGCTTTCGATTTGCCGTTTTTGGCATACTTTTTGTCCATTCTTGATAACCTCCACTTGTTATACCGCAATTATTAGCCATTCCGAAAGAGGTTATACCACTCGAAATCATTGGATTTGAAATATTTTTTTGTAATGATTTATAATAATACTGTAGATTCACAAATTTTCTATTGATAAGACTGATGCAAAATGTTATTATCACTTATAATACAGGAGCAACAAATGAAAAAAACGATTTTGACCTTTTTACTGATAACCGTTATGTCGTTGTCTTGCGCGGGGCTTGCGGGTTGTGCCAAAGAAAATGAAATCACCCGCTATTATAGAAGACTGCAACGGGCAAAGAGCGCGACTATTATGATAGAAGCCGATGTCCCCGTTTTCGGCAAACAAAATATCACCATAAAGATGGACGGTAACAAAACGTATCATTCCGGCTCTACCCTGCTTGGGCAAGACGAAGAGTACACACAAACGGTAAACGGCACAACAAGTGTTTATACCAAAAATCTGCAAGGAAACTGGACGATCACGGAAAGAGTTGCCGAAGGTCTAACTGTCGCTCAGGCAGAATATTACCAAAAGTTTTTTAATCCAGAAGACTACGATTATTCCCAAGAAACCGAGCAGTTTATTATGAAAAAAGATATCCGCTACGAAATAATGGACGACATGGAAGCCTACGATTTAAAAATGTATATCGATGGGAAACATTGCAGGGTAAGCGGCAACATCTATCGAGGCATCCATTTTCCCTTTACATTAACCGTAAAGAACTTGAATGACACAACTATCCTATTGCCAATATAATTTGGGTACCTCTATTTATCAATAAACAAAAAATGAATTTCAAAGAAAAAGGGGCTCGAAAGCCCCTTTTGTTGTGTTTTGCTTAATTGGAGGTTTCCAGACAACTGTTTTATCTTTACGCTTTTTTGGGATAGCAAAGCTCCAGCGTTTTTTTGCCGGGGTTATATTTTTTGGTAAAAAGGCTAACTATGGGAGTTATCACCATAGAAGATGCCATCGCAAGCACGCCAATAAGCGGCGAACGGCCGATTCCCTGTTTAAGCACATCCCCGAAATCCGTACCCTTGGGCGTCTCCGTAAACCCGAATACCAAGATTAGCGTAAGCGTAAGCACAAGACTGAATGTGATAGACGCGTATACGCCCGCTTTATTGACCTTTTTAGAATATAATCCATAGATATACGGGCCGATAAAGCAGCCTGCAATTGTGCCCCAGCTAAGTGACATCAGCGTCACGATGGCGTCGACCTCAGCAATCGCGATAAGAGCGGACACAAGAATAAATACAATACAGAGCACGCGCATCAATACTTTGACATTGGAGTCCGACGCCGTGCGTCGTATGTATCCGCGATAAAAGTCTATCGATACCGTAGACGCGCTGGACAAAGACAACGAAGACAGCGTCGACATGCTTGCCGAAAGCACCAGTACCGCGATAAAGCTTAACAGCACAGCGGGCATCCCTACTTGTTGGAACATGGTAGGCACGACCCTGTCGGGGGCAATCGCTGCGGGATTGTCAAAAAACAATCTGGACAATCCCCCGTTTAAGTAAGCGCCGCCGCCGATAATCAAGGCAAACACCGTGCTGATTAGGGTGCCGCGCTTAATTGCCGCATTGTCTTTGATGGTGTAGAATTTATGGATGGATTGCGGCAGACTCCAGATACCAAACGAAGTCAATAAACAAAGAATAATGAGGTTGAAGCCTGCGCTGTCTATCAGTTTCCCTGTTCCGCTTTGGAAAGTCGGAAAAACGCCATACCCCATTTCGGTAAGTTTCGATAGCCCTTCTCCCCAATTGACATTAGACGAATTGAGCATAAAAATAAGCATAACGAATACACCGATAATCATTATGATGCCTTGAATAAAAGCCGAAAGCGCTTCGGCAAAATACCCGCCTACAAAAAGGTATGCCGCGGTAACCACCGCCATAATAATAACACACCATACAAAGTCCAAACCGTAAGCCGCTTCGATAAGATATCCGAGACCTTGATAAACCGAAGTGCAATAAGGAATTAAAAACACGAATATGACAAGAGAGCCATACAGTTTAAGGTATTTACTCTCGTAACGCTTTTCGAAAAACTCCGGCATGGTGCGCGCTTCGAGGGCGTTGGACATCGCGCGGGTGCGCTTCGCAAGCACAAGCCAAGCGAACAGAGAGCCGATTATCGCATTGGTTATCCCTATCCAAATCGTAGCAAGGCCCATAAACATACCGAGTTTACCCGCATAGCCGATAAAAATGACCGCAGAAAAATAGGTGGTGCCGTAGGCAAAGGCGCTCATCCAACCGCTCATCCCGCGGTTAGAAAGATAAAAGCTGTTTAAAGAACTGCTTTTTTTGTGCGAAAATACCGCAATGGATACGATTAAACAAAGATATACCGCCAAAATGATATAAGAGCCCGCATTGGCGGTGGCAGAGAGCGTAGGCGCAAAGGTCATCGCTTCTTCCTCCTAAAAAAATATTACTTCCTATTATAGTAGGTAATTGCGGATATGGCAAGAATTATTTTTTGTTTCTGCAAAAATGATTCTACTGTTGTAATTATTCTTCAAAATCTTCGGTATTTGCGCCGAGTTTGGCTAATACCTCTCTCATGACATCGTAGGCAAATCCCCTTGAGGCAAGGTGGCGCATCAGCTTTTCTTTGACTTTGCGGTCGTTAAGGTCTTTGCCTCGCGCATAACGGGCGCCTACAGCAAGCGCGCTTTCTTTTTCGGTCTCTTGCAACTCTTCCGTGGCTTCCGCGATGATTTCATCCGAGACGCCTTTTTGTTTGAGCTCTGCCTTGATACGGAAAGTTCCTTTCCCCTGTTTATTGGTTTGAACATACGCGTTTGCGTACTGCCTGTCCTCGATATATTTATATTGCTTGGCAAACTCTATCGCCATTTTAATGCTTTCTTTGCGGAATCCTTTTTGGTACAGCTTGTTGCGGGCTTCCTTTTCAGTTTTGGACCCCCGAGATAACAATCCGAGCAAATATTCTTTTGCGGCGGTCTTATCGCAAGCTTTAAGAAACTCCTGAAAAAAGGCGTCATCGAGTTCGGCACCCGCTTTCATGCCGAACCTCACTATCTCCGCAAGAGGAAGTTTTTTGTATTCGACGCCGTCCGCTTTTATATCCGCGCTGTTTTTATGATGTTTGATTGCTTCTATTTTCATATTCATTTATAAAAGAGAGCGGGGTGGTTTCTTACGCTCGCTCCGCTCTCTATTTTCTGGTATTAGTTTACTTCCTCTACCCAACCGAATTCGTCGGGCAGTTTGCCATATTGGATTCCCGTAATTTTGTCGTACAAGAAAGTCGTTATTTTGCCCATTTCGTTGTGATTGATGACGATGTCTTCACCATGACAACGCATAATACCAACAGGCGAAATTACGGCGGCAGTACCGCTGCCGAAAGCCTCGTCCAAGCGGCCTTCTTTGTTCGCTTTAACAATATCGTCTTCTGTGATACGGCATTCCTGCACGGGGATCCCTTCTTTTTTGCAAACCTGTATTACGCTGTCGCGTGTGATGCCCGGAAGTATCGACCCCACCAAAGAGGGCGTTTTTACGATACCGTCTATCACAAAAAAGATATTCATCGACCCTACTTCTTCAATATACTTGTGATCCTTACCGTCCAACCAAAGCACTTGGTCATATCCTTTTTGGTTGGCAAGAGCGCCCGCAAGAAGAGAACAGGCGTAGTTACCCATGCATTTTGCTTCGCCCGTGCCCCCGATAGGAGCGCGCACATATTCTTCTTCCACCATAATTTTGGTGGGTTTGAGGCCATTCGCATAGTAACTGCCAACGGGCGACAATATGATAAAGAATCTATAAGTATGCGAAGGATG
>JAQVTZ010000231.1 GCA_028699795.1 Clostridia bacterium
TGTACAGGGTTTTTTGTTATTATTATTACTAAAATATTGTTGCAATAATGTAACATATGTTATAATAAATTATTACGAAGTAAGGGTTAAAAAATGCAGAAGTTTGCAGCATTTGTAGTAAAAAGCAAGTGGATTATGATAGCGCTGTTTGCCGTGGTTACCGTTGTTTGCGGTATTATGGTGTTTCATAACAAAATTCTATACGATTTGTCTGCCTACGCGCCTAAGGGAAGCCATACCGAAGATGCCGTAAAAGTATTAAAGCAAGAATTCGACGATAAAGGCAGCGCGTATGTGATGGTAAGAGGGGTCGGAATCGACGAAGCCGTAGCGATAGGAGAAGAAGTAAGTAATATCGACGGTGTTGCGGTGGCGGTCTTTGACGCCAGTAAGGATTACAAAAACAACAGCGCGCTGTATTCGGTGGTGTTGGACAATTACGATGCGACGCCCGAGGCAAATGCCGCGATAGCGAAGATCATTTCGTATCTCGATGGAAAAGAATCCTATCTTACGGGACAATCGGCAATGTCGTATTACACACGCCTCGAAACCCTAGAAAATATCTTAAAAGTAGCCATCGTTATTGTTTGTGCGATTCTCGGTATGCTGCTCTTTACTTCCAAAACTTATTTTGAATTGGTTATTATGATTCTCGTATTTGGGGTATCCGTAGTGCTTAATATGGGTACCAATTTCATTTTTAACGGGATTTCGTATGTATCTAATCTGGTGTCTTTGGTGTTGCAACTCGCGCTTTCTATCGATTATTCTGTCATCTTGTTGCATCGATTTTTGGAAGAATACGAAATTGCGCAGGACGCGTCTACCGCCGCAAAAAAAGCGTTACAAAAAGGGATTCCGGAAATATTATCCAGTTCTTTTACAACGATTGCGGGTCTTAGCGCGCTTATATTGATGACGCTTCCGATTGGCGTAGAAATGGGATTGTCGCTTGCAAAGAGCATTGCCGCCGCATTGCTTTGCGTACTCTTTTTAATGCCCGCCTTGCTTGTTATTTTTTCTAAAACTCTGCAAAAAACAAAACATAAAAGATTTGTGCCCGACATTACCAAACCTGCGCGGGCGATACTTAAAGTTCGCAAAATCATTGTTCCGTTGTTTTTAGTACTGGTTGTGCTTGCGGGCACAGGGCAATTTTTTAATCGTTATTCATTTAACATTAATGGCGCGGCCCGTATTGTCAATTCCAACGAAGAAATTGCGAAAGATTATGGTATGTTGAACAGCTTAGTGGTTATCGTACCCAAAGGAGATTACCAAAAAGAAAAAGAGCTGACGCAATTTATTTTAAGCAAAGATGAGGTGAACGGGGCAAACGGGCTTGCCGCAATCGAGGTGATAGAGGGTAAGGTTCTTACCGACCAAGTCAATATGGAAGAAATGATGGCGTTGGGGGAGTCTTTCGGCCTTACAGAAACATATGCGATACTTCTTTTTAACATGTACATCATACAAAACGACCCCGATACGGAAGTGCCGACAGAAGAATACCGAATTGCGCTTATCGATTTGCTAGAGTATGCATACGAATTGGCTTTGGAAGCCGAAATGGATGATAACTTACAAGATTTCGAGATGTTGCTTGCCGCCCGCAAAAACTTCGAAGGCACAGGATATTCGCGCATTATTTTTAATGTTAACAGCGCTGTCGAAAGTGACGAAAGTTTGGCTTTAATAGACGAGCTTTATACCGAAATTGGACAATTCTATGACGAATTTTATCTTGCGGGCGAGAGCGTCGCTTGTTACGACATGGCAAACGCTTTTCCTGTCGATAATATGAAGGTCAACCTTTGCACGGTGTTTTTTGTGATGTTTATCCTATTGTTAACTTTCAGAAACTTTTTGTTTCCGTTGGTTATTATGCTTGCGATACAAGGAGGCATTTGGATCAACTTTGCAATACCTTTAATAAGCGGCAACCCCGTGTCTTTTATCGGGTATCTGCTGATTAGCGCCATCCAAATGGGCGCGACAATCGATTACGGTATTGTATTGACAAGCCGCTTCCGCAGCACAAAGAAATGGATAACAAATAAGGCCGATGCGCTTGCCGAGGCGGAAAATGCGGTATTCCCGACCATTATTACTTCGGGTACGATATTAACCGTGACGGGCTTCGCGTTGGGATTGCTTGCTTCGGGCGTAGTAGCACAAATGGGGATGCTTTTGGGTGTCGGCGCGCTTTCATCCATGATGATAGTCCTTTTTGTTTTGCCGTCTATGCTGTTGATGCTTGATAAAGTATCCGAGTTAACAAGCTTCGACGCGATTGTTCGAAAAATGAAGGAGAAAAGCAAGAAACATTCCGCAAAACAATAGTATTATGGTGATTTCTCAAACAAAAGGTTATATTTTTTGCATGATAATTCGCAAGCTAAAAAGTGTTATTCGATTCATTTTCTCTATGTGATTAAGTTACCAATCTGCATATTGCATAATTGGGAAAAATAGGATATAATTAAATCGGATAAGCTAGTACGGTAAGCGGGGCTGATAACCCGCCAGACATGCGAGGTGAATTATGATAGGTTATACTAGAG
>JAQVTZ010000058.1 GCA_028699795.1 Clostridia bacterium
CCATTTTAGAAAAATCGATAGAAGATGCTAAAATACGCGCAGGCGTACCCGTTTTGAACCGTACCAGAGAAAGACCGTTTGCGGCAAGACTTTGGGACAGCTTGCCGCTGCGCGAAAATCCATTGGGACCGGTGTCGCGCACATACTCGCCCGTAATGATTCTGCTTGCAAGATAGACCCCCGTGCAAAGAATAACGGCCTTTGCGTACAGGGTTTCTCCCAACGCGGTTTGGATGCCGCATACGGCGCCGTTTTCGCATAAAAGCGACACGGCCTCGCCCTCTAAAACAGTTAAGTTCGGGGTAGTTTCTAAGGCAGCTTTTGCCAATCGGTGGTACAACGATTTATCTACTTGTGCGCGTAGACTATGCACGGCGGGACCGTTGCCGAGATTCAGCATGCGTGTTTGGATGGTCGCTTTATCGGCAAGCTCACCCATAAGTCCGCCCAAAGCGTCCACTTCTTTTACCAAATGCCCTTTGCCCGTGCCTCCGATATTCGGATTGCAAGCAAGAAAAGCAATTGCATCCAAAGTCATCGAAATAATTAAAGTATTGTGTCCCATCGCCGCAAGCGCGTGCGCGGCTTCTACGCCCGCATGTCCCGCGCCCACAACGATTGCATCGTATGTTTTACTCATTGTAGTATGCATTTCCTCCGCGGAGTATCAGCGACATTTTTTTATTTACCCACACAGAATTCGCTGAATATTTTGTCGTATACTTCTTCGTTCACTTCCTTACCGGTAACGGCGGCAAGCGCGCGGCAAGCTCTGCGCAAATCTACCGCCGTGCAATCGGGCGGAACAAACGCAAAGTTTTCTTTCGCGCTTAAAAGCGCGTCCATTGCCGTTTTTATGGCGAAGATATGCCTCTCTCTTGTCAGCACGGCAGAGCTCCCCAGTTCGGCTGCCCCCGTCTTTGTTAGTATAAGATGCAGCAGTTCTTCTATGTTTTCGCCGTTGCGCGCCGAAATTTTGATGTCCGCTTTGCGCGGATAGGTTTCCGCATCGGATTTACTTTGGGCGATGATGCGTTTTTTGCGCGTATATTCCGCTTCAATGGCGCGCTCCGCTTCGGTTTCGGGGACCGAGCCATCCTTGAGAATTACCACGAGGTTGGCGCCCTCGATGGCGGTTTTTGCGCGGCCAACGCCGATTTTCTCGATGGGGTCCTCGCTTTCTCTAAGGCCTGCCGTATCCACGAGATGGATACGCGTTCCCTCTACTTCCAAGGTTTCGTACAGCGTGTCACGGGTGGTACCGGGGATGTCGGTCACAATGGCGCGCTCGTCCTTTAATAACGCGTTCAGCAAGCTGGATTTCCCCGCATTGGGCAACCCTGCAATGACAACGGTAATCCCTTCCCGAACCAAAGCCCTTTTTTCGGAAGACAAATAAATAGCTTCTAGACTTTTATAAACACGGTTTATGATATCCAAAGCAGCTGTTTTGGTATCCTCTAGTATCTCTTCGGGATAATCCAGCGCGACCTCGAGATTGGCAAGCGCAAGGGTGAGCAGCGATTCGTTATTATAAATACTTCCCGCAAGTTCGCCGCTCATAAGCCGGTAAGCTTGCATGGCTTCGGCTTCGCTTCGGGCGTTTACAAGGTCTACAATTCCTTCGGCGGCATCCAAAGTGCATTTCCCGTTTAAAAATGCGCGTTTGGTAAATTCTCCGGGAAGCGCGGGTCTTGCGCCGAGTTCGATACAGGCGCGCACGATGCTTTTTATAATCACCCGTCCCCCATGGCTTTGCAGCTCGACGACATCCTCTCCCGTATATGATTTAGGCGCCTTGCAATACATGCAAAACGCCATATCTTTTAGGGTTGCGGTTGTTATCGTGCCCAAATACATTTTGCGCGGAAGGGCGTCGTGCAGAGTGTCGAGCTCGGCGGTCGAAAAGAGTTTGGACGCGATAGGAAGCGCGCGTTCGCCCGAGAGTCTGACGATACCCACGGCGCCGGCATTAACCGGCGAGGTGGCCTCGGCGACAATCGTATCCATTAGTATCTACGCTTATTGTACCCGAAGCTGTGGGTTTTTCCGGGGCCGTTGCGACGGAAGTCACTTCTGCCGTAGGACCTTTCTTCTTGATTGGGGATGATGATGACATGGCGGAATTTGCCTTCACCCTCGGATTGGGTGGTCACTTCTTTGTCGTCTGCAAGCGTTGTATGGATGACCCGTCTCTCGAAAGGATTCATGGGTTCCAACACGGTACGGCGGCCGCTCCTCGCGGTTTTTACTGCGAGTCTTCTTGCAAGGCCTGCAAGGGTTTCTTTGCGTTTTTTGCGGTAATTGCCTGCGTCGACTTGTACGCGAACAAACTCTTTTTCGCCTTTGTTGGCAAGCATAAGCGCAAAATACTGTATCGCATCCAATACTTCGCCGCGGTAGCCGATGATAAGTCCTGCGTCATCGCCGTTGACATAAATGTTCACTTCTCCGTTTTCGGTGTCGGAGGTGACTTCACAACGCACTCCCATTTTGGAGATGAGTTGTGTTACAAACTCAACACATTCTTTTTCGGTCGCTGTTAAATCGATAAGGGCCGCGGCTGAGGGCACCGTTGCGGGTTCTACAGAATCCGAAGCGATTTCGCTTACGGGTTCTGCGACAATTTCTTCTGCTGTTACCGCAGCGGTCTCTTTAGGCGTAATGATAACACATGCTTTTGTGAAAATTCCGCCGTAGCTTTTTTTCTCGATGTCGACTTGGTCGATCGTAAGGCCCATTTCTTTTAGCCCGTTGGCGATTGCTTCGTCTACGGTGGCCGCTTTAAACTCCATTGGTGTTTTGTTTTTCATTTATAGATACTTCCTTTTCTAAAAATTCGTTTTTATATACACAATAGACAAATACCGGCAAAGCATTACAAACAACACTTGCCGTTTTCCGAAGCTATTTCTTGATGGTACGGCTCATTATTTCGTCCTTGCGTTTTTTGTCGATCTGTTTGGAAACGATATTGAAGCCCAAGTTAAAAGCCGTCGTAAACAGATTGCTTACCACCATATAAAGGGCGAAAGCGGTACTGTAAAACAATGCGAAAATACCCATCATGAACGGCATAATATAGGTCATCATTTTTGCCTGGGATTGCTGTGCCTTCATTTGTTCTTCTGTTTGGCCCGCCATTTGCGGCGTTTCGGGTGCCTTAATAAGCTTTGTAGATAGTATGCTTAATGCAAACGAAATGATAGGTAAGATAAGATATCCGTTCCAGACTTTTTTGCCTTCCTCGTTAAAGTTGTATTTTTGGATAATAGGCGACATAATTTTTTGATACTCCAGACGGTCTGCATCGGAGATACCCAGCTTACCCATACCCGTGCCGCTGTAAGTTTGGATATCGGGGATAGGGCTCTTCCAATTGTCTGGCATAAAGATGTTTTTGGTAAGTAAAAATCGCTCGGGATTATATGAGGCAAGCACGGCTTGTTCCGCTTCGCCTATCGCATAAGTTTCGAGAGCGGCTTCGTCGGAAATTTCGTCCGTCTTTTCGGCAATCGCCGCGGTATACGCGGTTTCGTAAACATTGGAAAGATCGTCGAACACCGCGGAGTTATAATGCCGCACCGCGCTGTTAAAGCCTGAGAACACCATGAAGAAAATTGCGAGTGTCAGCAAGGAGGGCAGACAAGCCGAAAAGGCGCTGTACTTGTGTTTTTTGTAAAGTTCGCGTTGCTTTTGCATCAGCAATTCGCGATTCTGGCCGCATTGCTTAGTAATTTTGTCCAGCTCCGGCTTCATGACCTCCATTTTGAGGGCATTTTTGCGCGTGAGCACCTTTTGCCATACATCGAAAGGCAGCGTGGCAAGCTTCAAAAATAGAGTAAATAAAATAACCGTGATGCCGAAAGCGCCCATCAGCGCATAATCGTTACCCCAAGATTGTACCCACTGGTACAGCCCGTTATAAATAAGTTTGCCGATTCCGTTTAATTCGGTGGCAAGGATCATAAGGTCCATTTGGCACTTCCTCTCAGATTTTCTTTGACCGGGTCGAAACCGCCTCTAGCAAAGGGGTTGCATCGGAGTATCCGCGCGAGTCCCATCACACAACCCGAAACCGGGCCGTATTTGTTTATTGCGTCTAAGGTGTACATCGAACAGGTCGGGGTGTAAATGCAATCGCGCCCGACAATGGGCGAAAAGACCTTCTTGTAAAATAAAATAAGCGCTCGTAACAGCCTTTTCATGATGTCAGATGTCCCGCTTTTTTAAAAAGCGCGGCAAGGGAGTCTTTAATTGCATGAAAGTCCGCATTCGCGATACCTTCCCGTGCGGCAATCACATAATTGAAGTTGCCGCAGAGATGCGGAATCAGACTTGTTGCCGCTTCGCGAATCCGCCGTTTTGTTTTGTTTCGTGTGACGCTCCCCCCTACTTTTTTGCTAACGCTTATGCCGATTTTCAGCCCTGCGGCTCTAACATAAATCAGCACGAGAAGAGGGGAGGATATCGCCGTGCCGTGTTTGTAGATGTAGTTGAAGCTGGCATGATTGGTCAGCCTCCGGGCTCTTTCCATTTATGCCGAAAGTTTTGCTCTGCCCTTGTTGCGTCTGCGGCGGAGAACTCTCTTGCCGGTCTGGGAAGCCATTCTGGCGCGGAAACCGTGCACTTTGCTTTTGTGTCTCTTTTTAGGTTGGTAAGTTCTGAACATAGCCATAAATATATTTCTCCTGATTTTAATTTCTTTTATTAACAAGCTATAAAATTATAAACTATATCCTACCCAGTGTCAACCGATTGAAGAATGTCCGCCCGCGCTATAATTATTTCCAAAGTACTTCTCTTATACTCGCAAACACAGCTGTACAGATTGACAATCTACCGCTTACGGTTTATGATAACGGGAAAAGGAGCAAAAAATATGGATACTCCCGTTTCTATAACGAAATTGCACGAGCTTCGCGCGCAAAAAGGCGTACTGATTGCAACCCATAGGGGCGTCATGGGCGGCAATATCATCGAAAATACAATCGGAGGTTATCGCGCGGCCGTCAATATGGGTTCGGACATCGTCGAAATGGATGTGCCGCGCACGCTGGACGGCAAACTTGTCTGTATTCATGACGGCATGGAACGGCGCCTGTTTGTGGCAAATTGGATACCCACACCAATGCTTTTGGAGCGTTTTGCGTTGCGCAGGCGGTATATGAATCAAAGCCTAAGCCGCTTGTCGCAAACCCCTTGCCGCTTCGAAGATGCGCTGCAAGCGCTCAAAGGAAGATGCATTATCAATGTAGACCGCTGTTGGGGGCATTGGCAAAAAGTGTGTGAAGTTGTCGCGCGGTTCGGCATGGAAGACCAAGTTCTTTTCAAGTGTGTTCCCTGCGAAAAATATCTCAAAGTGCTCGAGTCCCAACAAACGCGTTTTCTCTATATGCCGATTATAAAAAAGATGCAAGACTTCGAAACGGTAGAGAGGTTCAATCTTACGGTACCCGCTTACGAATTTGTTTTTTCCACACCGACAAGTTCGATTATCGCTCCCGAAATTTTATCAAAACTGAAACAAAAGGGCATCCTATTATGGGGCAACGCAATAGATATCCATGAAGGCGGCGACCTTTGCGCGGGATTTGATGATTACATATCTCTCACGGACGATCCCGAAAAGGGATGGGGAAAGCTGATAGAAATGGGGTTTGATATTCTTCAGACGGATTTTCCTTCCGCATTACACAATTATTTAGTGAAAAAGGGCGTAAGAAGGGCATGAAAAAAAAGATTTTGGTACTCCTCACAGGAGGAACGATTGGTAGCGAAGCAAGCACAGGAACAATCGAGTTGAGAAGAGAGGGCTCCCATATTGTCGCGCTATATCTAAAGGGAGAGCATCGGCAGGAAGTCGATTTCGATGTGGTCAGTATCGAAAACATTGCAAGCGAAAACGCGACACTTCATGACCTTACGGCCATTGTTAACACGCTTGCCGGTGTCGATACCTCATTTTACAGCGGCGTTATTGTCTGTTACGGTACGGACACGCTTGCGTATGCTTCCAACCTTACGGCAATGGCGTTGCCCGCTTATCCCATTCCCGTTGTGTTTGTGTCTTCGGACAAGCCTCTTAATGAAGCGGGCGCAAACGGGCTTGTGAACTTTTCTTGCGCGGTGGATTTTATTTGCGGCACGGGGCTAAATGGCGTCTATGTGTCGTACCAAAACCCCAACGAGCAAGCGCGCATCCATTTCGGTTCCCGCCTTCTTCAGTCGGAATTATTAACCGATCGCTTCCGCAGCGCGGCAGATCTCTTTTTCGGGACAATGGAAAACGGGGCGTTTGTCTATCATGAGGTTTGCGGGAACCCTTCTTTGCAAGAAATTCAAGAGAAAAAAAACGGAGATGCGGTGAGGGCCTTAACAGGCGAGCCACCTGCAATCCTTTATATCAAGCCTTGTCCCGGCGCGGACTTTACGATTTACCATATAGAGCCCCGCAAACCTACGGTTGCGGTGGTCGAGCTTTATCATAGCGGCACAGGCCCCGCGGAAGGCAAAACAAGTCTTGCCGAGTTCATCACGCGTTGCCGCTCCCAATCTATACCCGTTGTGCTTGCAAGCTATCCGTATCAAGACGGCAGAAGATACACGACAACCAAAACACTACTGGAGAAGGGCGGGATTTTTGCCTACCGCATGAGCACGGAAGCCGCTTACGCTAAAACGGCGCTCTATTTTATGAGCAAATCCAACCAAAGCCTTGTCGATTATCTCGACAAAGAGCTTTTTTTCGAAATTTTGAATTAGGATAACAGAATGGAAGAAAGTTGGTTGAGGTCGGCGACAAGATAGGTTGCGCCGGCCTTTTTCAGTTCTTCATAAGTGCCGTAACCGTATAACACGCCTACGGAGTCGATACCGTTTGCCGCGGCGCCCAAAATATCGTATTCACGATCGCCCACCATAATGCAATCATCGGTAGAAAAGAGACCGTTTTGTTGCAGAGCGGTGGCAATCACCTCGGCTTTATCCGAGCGGCCGCCGTTTAATTCGCTGCCGATTACGGCGGTAAAATAGGGTATCATGCCGTATTTTTCTAGAATCCTTTCGGCATAAACCGTAGGTTTCGAGGTTGCGACCAGAAGCGTTTTGTTCCTTTCGCAAAGTTTTGCCAGAAGCTCGTTCATGCCTTGATAGGGTTTATTCTGGAAGATTCCCACTTCCGAAAAAATTTCGCGGTACTTGTCTATCGCGACCTTAACATCTTCTGCTTCCAGCCCGTAATACTCCCGAAACGAAAAGTCCAGCGGAGGCCCGATGAACTTGCATAAGCGGTCGAGGTCGGGAACTTCGATGCCGAAATGCGACAGAGCGTACGCCACCGACTTGGTGATGCCCTCTTTGGGGTCTGTGAGAGTGCCGTCTAAATCGAACAACACGGTTCCGTAATTTTTTCTGGGTTTGGTCATAATAAAAAAAGTATATCACAAATAGAGCAAAAATAGTAATATGGGAACCTCTATTTCGCACCTTCGAGGAATTATTACACAAGAAAAAGCCGAAAGCGTACCTTCGGCTTATAGAGCATATCCAAAAAAAAGGTCGCAGGCGAAAGGATTTCTTATAGATAAGCTTTCATGGTATCGACCGTGTTATGATATTTGGCGCTCAGTTCGTCCAAAAGCGAACGGTCTACGCCGGGCTCCAACGCGTTTTCGACTTTTGTTAAGCTGATAACGCCCATATTTGCGCCTTGTATCAGCATTTCGGCAAGTTTTGAGGGGCTGTTGTCTACCAAGGTTTTTACTTTGGTGGTTCCCCAAAGCATCACCTTGGGCATAAAACCTTCGTCTTTGACGCCGATTTTTTCGTTGGTGATAATGTTTTTGACTTTAATTTCCAAATCTTGGTAGGACCGTTCCTGTTCGAGCAAGGCCACCGAAAACTGTTCGTCGGTGTTGACACTCTCTAACGCCTTAATGCTGTCTATCGATGTGTTGGCTGCTTTTAAGACTTCTCTCAATACATTTTCTCTGTTCATATGGTTGTCTCCTTCGCATGATAGTATTTGCGCAAAACCAAAAATAATTTATTGCAAGCGCAAAATTTTTTAAGAAAATTATACACAACACATGGTGTATAATAAACAAAAGGAACCTCTATGAATTTTTTCGGAGGTGCTCTGAATAGAAGTTCCCCAAAGGAGTTATTTATGGATTATTTTGAACTTATAGAAAAACGAGAGAGCTGCAGAAAGTTTGACGGAAGAGCGGTCGAACAGGATAAACTGATGCGATGTATAGAAGCCGCGCGCATTGCGCCGTCGGCGTGCAACGGGCAACCTTGGAGTTTTATTCTTGTGACCGAAGACGCGCTTGTAAACGCCGTCAGAGATGCCGTGCAGGGGCAGGGGATGAACAAGTTTTGCGACAACTGCAACTCCTTTATTGTCGTGATAGAAGAAGACACCGTGCTCACTTCGCGCATCGGCGCCATGATAAAACATACGGATTTCAAGCCAATTGATATCGGCATTGCCACAGCGCATCTGGTGCTTGCCGCAACCGCTCAGGGCGTAGCTACTTGTATTTTAGGATGGTTTGCGGAAAAGAAACTCAAAGAAGCATTTCATATTAAATCATCAAAAAGAGTCAAATTGGTAATTGCCTTAGGCTATGCCGCAAGCGATACTCTCCGAGAAAAACGCCGTAAAAAGCTGGAAGATATTTGTATTATTAAATCTTAATGTTGTAATATTCGGCTAACCGTTCGGCCATATCGGCCTCGGTAAGCTTTGCCGAAAGACATCCGTAATCGCTCACACAGTTTGCGCCCGCGATATTGCCGCACATGACGGCAACCTCCACGCAAAAACCGCGCGAGAGTGCATAGACAAAACCCGCCAAAAATGCGTCTCCCGCACCGGTCGAATCCTTCCGTACGGCGGGCACGGTAGGAATGATACTGCCTTTGCCGTTTTGATATAGGTACGCTCCGCCCCCATCCAGCTTAACCAGTGCGTTTCCCGTAAACTGCGACAGTACGACGGCGGCCTCCCTATAATCGGTTTGTGCGGTAATCGTAAGCGCTTCTTTGCGGTTCGGCAGATACCAGTCTGCAAGAGCAATCGAGTCGGCGTATTTTTCTAAAGTCATCCCGCTGTCGTAGCCGGGGTCCAACAGAAGGGTTGCGCCCTCTTGTTTTAATTTGCGGTAGGCATCGTGGCATCCGAGCTGCATCAGCACAAAATCCGTCCCTCTGCAAGCGTGATACACATCTTCGCTGTCCGCTTCCGAGGCAACACTTCCAAAGGTTACAAAAGTACGGTCTTTTGGCGTAATCATAGCAGAGGTTACATTAACGGGAATGGTTTCACCCCGATAGAGATTGGTGGGCACAATGCCCTCTTCGGCAAGCCTTGCCCGCGCAAAGTCCGACACATAATCGTTGCCAAGCCATGTGCCGAGGCGTACGGAAACACCCAAACGGGCAAGTGAAACCAGCGAGCCGGGGATGCCGCCGCCGAGGCCCATATAAAAGCCGTCGGTATAGACTTCTTCGCCTTCTTCGGGAAGTCGGGGAAGTCCTTGATAGATAAGGTCTACATTCAGCCGGCCCACGCCCGCAACGGTTTTTGCCATTATCGCCATTCTCCTCCGTATTCTTTGTTAAGTTCGATATAACGATCCGCAAGCTTTTGGGCAAGAGAATAGGAGTTCACTAAAGGATGTACAAGCAATGCCTTGATTGCGGAGGCGCGGTCTTTGTGGAGGATTGCTTTGGACGCCAGCCGCTCATACAGCTTCACCGCGGAAATCAAGCGTTTTTTGTCTTCCGATACGCCGCCGAAGCGGTGCGATGTCACCCCGTCTTTTGTTATTGTGCAGGTGACCTCGATAATATCGTTATCTTGCAAAAAATCCAATGCGCCGTGATTGGGCGCGCAAAGCACCATATTGCCCGATCCGCCTGCGCGCTCTAAACGGATGTATTTTAGCGCGACACCCGCATATCCGCCTTCGTCTGGAGAGTAGATGTCGAAACGCCAAGGATTCCCGCCCCGCGCGATACCTGTTTCGTTTGCCATATACATGCTGTCGCGCACCCCGTACCATTTTTCAAATACGGCTAATTGCTTCTCAAAACCGCCTTCGGTTTGGGTTAATTCTTTGGTCATATTGGTGTTGATTTCTTGTATCAGTTCGCCGCGCGTTTTGCCCGCCGCAAGAATGTTTGCCACTGCCTGTTCCCGATAATAAAAGTAATAAAGGTATTCGTTGGGTATCTCTTGCAAGAGATTCAGTAACCCTTT
>JAQVTZ010000059.1 GCA_028699795.1 Clostridia bacterium
ACCACTCTGCCATTAAGAATAAAAGTCTGCAGGTTCCGGTTGCTTTTGTACAACGACGGCGACGAAATATATCCGCTCACCCGTATCGGTTGGGTAAAATCTTCTTTCATTGCCAGCATATTTGGGGAAGTATCGGCGGAAAACACTGTTTTTATCGCATTTTCTTGGCCGCTTCCGTCCGACAAGTAAACTTGCTTTCCGTCCGCTTCATATTTAATCGCAATATGCGGATTGGCTAAGATTAGCTGAAACATTATCTTTGTCACATAAGATTCTTCTGTTCTTACACTTTTAAGGAATTTAAAGCGTACTGGAGTATTATAAAATAAATTACTAATTAGAATACTTGTGCCTTGATTATAAGCGATATCGTCAATAGTAACATTTTCCCCGCCCTTTGCGGTAAGTTTTGCGCCACATTCGGCGCTCATATACTTAGATTTAATTTCGATTTCGGATACGGCGGCGATACTCGCCAAAGCCTCTCCGCGAAACCCGAGTGTTGCGATACTGTCTAAGTCCGAAGCGGTTGTTATTTTGCCTGTTGCGTGAGGCAAAATGGTTTTATACAATTCTTCCTTTTCGATACCGCATCCGTCATCGGTAACCTCTATGGATTTGATTCCGCCCTGCGCTATCGCAACATTGATTTTGGTTGCGCCCGCATCAATGCTGTTTTCTACCAGTTCTTTCACTGCCGATGCGGGGTTTTCGACCACTTCTCCCGCTGCGATTCGATTATATACAGATGGCTCTAAAATGTTGATTTTCATTTGGATCTATTCCCTTTTGTCTTTTTATTTGGCAGTTTCTTTTTTAGGTCAGATAGCAAAGTAAGCGCTTGTACAGGCGTCATTTCGTCTACATGGACATCCTCAAGTATGGACACGATTTCGTCTGCAACTTTGTTTTCTTCGGCAAAAAAGCCCATTTGGTCTATTGGGATAGCGTCTTGCGAAGCGTTTGCGGTGATTTTTTCGTGAAATCCTCCACTTAAAGCGTGAGACTCTTCTAAGGTTTTCATAATATCTTTTGCGCGCTCAATGACTTTGGCGCTTACCCCGGCAAGAGAAGCGACTTCGATGCCGAAACTTTTACTTGCGCCGCCTCTGGCTATTTTATATAAAAACGTGATGCCGTCTTTGCCCTCTTTAATTAAAACATGATAATTTTTGAGGTCGGGAATGACGGTTTCCAATTCGCTGAGTTCGTGGTAATGCGTCGCAAAAAGCGTTTTAGCTTTTAGTTTGAGTGAAACATGCTCTACAATCGCCCACGCGATAGACAATCCGTCCAGCGTAGAGGTTCCCCTGCCGATTTCATCCAATATCAACAAACTGCGCGCGGTTGCGTTGTTAAGAATATTGGCGACTTCGGTCATCTCGACCATAAAAGTACTTTGTCCGAAAGCAAGGTTGTCGCTTGCGCCGATTCTGGTAAAAATTCTGTCTACAAGACAGATTTCGGCGCTGTCCGCGGGCACAAAGCTTCCCATATGCGCCATTAACACGATAAGCGCGACTTGCCGCATATAAGTAGATTTGCCCGCCATGTTGGGGCCAGTTACAATAAGCGTGCGGCTCGTGTCGTCCATTACCGTGTCGTTTGGCACAAACTCATTGGCTTTTTTGAGCGCTTCAACCACGGGATGTCTGCCGTTTTTAATGAGAATATGCTTATTTTTTTTGGAAATGACGGGACAAACATATGCGTTTTCGTATGCCGAACAGGCAAACGAAAAAAGCGCGTCAAGCTCGGCAACGGCGCGGGCATTCGCCTGCAACGGCTTAATTGCGCGCGCGAGCACTTCTTTGATGTCAGCATACAGTTTTTCTTCCAGCTTTTGCGCTTTTTCTTCCGCCCCGAGGATTAACTCTTCCATTTTCTTGAGTTCGGGGGTGATAAATCGTTCCCCTGTGCTAAGCGTCTGTTTGCGCTCGTAACTGTAGGGTACTAAATTCAAATACGAATTGCTTACTTCGATATAGTAGCCAAATACATTGTTGAATCCCAGTTTAAGCGTTTTGAGACCCGTAGATTCGCGCTCGCGCGCCTCATATTCGGCAAGCCATTTCTTTGCATTGGAGCGCGCAAGACGATAGCCGTCCAGCTCTTCGTGGTAGCCGTTTTGGATGACGCCGCCGTCCTTAAGTGTCGGTGGAGCCTGCTCGTTGATTGCTTTTTTTATGAGTTCCCGAATCGGTTCCAAGGGGTCTAATCTGCCATTTATTTGCTTTAAGTATTCAGTTTTTGCCTTAGATAACAGTTTTTTGAGTGTCGGAATTTGGGAGAGTGAATAAGCAACAGAGAGGCATTCACGCGGATTGATGCTGTTATACGCCAACTTATTGCAAAGCCGCTCTACATCCCGAATGCCGCCCAAAACACAGTCAAGTTCTGCCCTGAGACTGTTGTTTTTTACAAGCTCCCCTACCGCTGTTTGACGGAAGACGATTTCTTCGGCGTTTTGCAACGGTTCTTGAATCCAGCGTCTTAAACACCGTCCGCCCATATTGGTTTTGGTTTTGTCCAGTACCCATAAAAGACTTCCGATACGCGATTTATCGGTAAGGGTTTCGGTCAGTTCGAGATTGCGTTTGGTGTTGTAGTCCAAAAACATTTGCCCCGCGTCGCGCATAAGACGGGGTGTCATAATATGCGAAAGCGTGCGTTTTTGGGTGCTTTCTATGTAATTCAGCAGGGCGCCGGCGGCGCAAACGGCATCGCGCGCGTCCTCCATCCCGATTGCGGCAAGATTATATATCGAATAAAACTCACGCAATGTTTTAGCCGCGTTGTCAAAATCGAAGGCGTAATTATAGTAATTTTGTGGTTTGGGAAGTTTGCCCGTTTGCACTGTTTCGGAATATTTGATGCGTTCGCAACCTTCACTGTTGCCTATAATTTCGCTGGGCGAAATTGATAGAATGAAATCTTCTATTCTGTTCAGCCCGTTTTCGTCCAGCTCTTCCACTTTCATTTCACCTGTGGATACATCCAACCAACACAACGCTCCCGATTGATTGTTGATAAATATAGATAAAATATAATTATTGCAGGTGCTGTCCAACAACTCGTCACTGGTTACAGTACCGGGCGTGATTACGCGGATAACATCCCGTTTTACCATGCCCTTTTGGTCTCCGGGAGCGGAAAGCTGTTCGCAAATAGACACTTTTTTGCCCAATTTGACGAGTTTGCCGATATAATTATCGGCTGCATGGTACGGTACGCCGCACATGGGCGCTCTTTCTTTCAGTCCGCAATCTCTGCCTGTGAGCGTGAGATCTAAAAGTTTGGATACCTCCAATGCATCCTCAAAAAACATTTCATAAAAATCGCCCAGCCGATACATAAGTACGGTATCCGGATAATCCTTTTTCATAGACAGGTAATGCTGCATCATCGGTGAAAGTTTTGGCGCCATGCCCTTATTATTTGCCATTTTCGATTTCTCCCCACAAAGCCGAAGCTTTCGCTTTGGTAATTTTGATAGTCAAAAAACTTCCTATTTTGTCTTTGGAACCTTCAAAAGTAACTAGTCTTCCGCTCTCGGTACGCCCGCATAATTGGTTTTGGCGCGGCGCGTCTTCGGCCAATACTTCGTAAACGCCTCCGACATAG
Source organism: Clostridia bacterium (assembly GCA_028699795.1). Classification (GTDB taxonomy): domain Bacteria; phylum Bacillota; class Clostridia; order Christensenellales; family DTU072; genus Firm-09. Next base: position 3,625 of record JAQVTZ010000059.1, read on the forward strand.
CTATCGCTTAACTCTTTGGATATGTTATTTTGTAATGCAATCAGTCTTGTTATTCGGTCTTTTTTGACCGAATACGGTATTTGCTCCATTCTTGCCGCGGCGGTGCCCGTGCGGGGAGAATAGACAAAAGTAAAAGCATTGCTGTACCTTACTTTGCGGACAAGGTCCATCGTGTCTTGGAAATCTTCTTCAGTCTCACCTGGGAAGCCGACCATAATATCCGTAGTGATGCCGCAATCGGGCATCTTTGCGCGGATTTTATCAATAATTTCCATGTACCTTTCTCTGGTGTACTTGCGATTCATTGCGGCAAGTATCTTATTGCTGCCAGCCTGTAACGGAAGATGAATATTATTGCAGAAATTGGGGGTTGCGGCAATGATATCAATTACTTTATCATTAAAATCTTTGGGGTGGGAAGTCATGAATCGCAAACGATATTTCCCGTCAATTTTGGCGATTTGCTCTAGCAACTCCGCAAAACCATAGCCATCTTTTCGGTCACTGCCATAGCTGTTGACATTTTGCCCTAACAAAGTGATCTCTTTATACCCTTCATCAATAAGCCCACGCACTTCCTGAAGTATCGTTTGCGGTTGTCGGCTTCTTTCGCGGCCTCGAACATACGGTACAATGCAATAGGTGCAAAAGTTGTCGCATCCGTAAATAATATTGACCCAGGCGTTCGTACCCGAAGTACGATAAACAGGTCTGTTTTCGACAATTTCAGGTTTTTCATGCATCAGTACAGAAATATAACTTTTGCGCTTTATCCGCTTATTTTCTAGTATTTCTTCTACCTTAGCCGCCAATTCGTCTATATTGACGTTCCCGAGTATAATGTCGATAAACGGGAATTTTTTGATCAGGTTCTCCGCCGCACCTTCTTGTTGCATCATGCACCCGACAATTGCAATGATAACATCTTTTGATTGTTGCTTAAGATGTTTTAAATCGCCTATTTTACCTAGTATCTTTTTTTCGGCGGTATCACGGATGCAACAAGTATTAAATACAATCACTTGCGCGCTTTTAAGGTCTTTTGCTGGTTGCAAGCCGATCGCATTTAATGCGCCTGCTATTTCTTCGCTGTCGTGCACATTCATTTGACAGCCAAATGTTTCGATATGATATGTTAAAATGTCCATAATATATTATTATAACTGAAACAGAATTTGAAGTAAACAAATTAAAAAAGTTTCATTATATTTAATAAGTAACATGTCTATAAAAGCGCATATAGGCATAGGCACACGGTATATTATTATAAAAAAAGGCTTAAATTAAAATACTATACTCGTTACTCTACAAGTTTTTTCAGCAGTTTTGCGGTAACTTCCGCGTCATAAAACGCTCTGTGTGCATTATGAAACGGGATATCGAACTTCTTGCAAAGCGTACTGAGATTTAGTTTTCCGCCAATCTTTTTTTCTTTTGCCAGTTTAAATGTATCTACGGTTGGGTTATCGAAATGATAACGGTACTGTTTGCCCCAAAAAGACAAAAAATTGCAGTCGAATAAATCGATATTATGCCCTGCGAGTACCGCGCCGCGTGTAAACTTATAAAAATCTCCTATTACTTGCGCCAGTGTAGGCGCGTTTGCGACATCTTTATCATAGATATGATTTGTTTCGGATGCGCCTTCGGGAATAGGACATTGCGGGTTAATAAGGGTCGAAAAGGACTCGATCATTTTCCCATCGCGCATTTTTATCGCCCCTATTTCTATAATTTTATGTACTGTTGGATTAAGGCCTGTTGTTTCGAGATCAAAAACGACAAAATCCCCTTTTAAGTCTTCCGGTGTTTCCGCTATCGTATCAAATAATCCCGCTTGCTCTTCTTCGACATAAGGCACGGGAAAAACAGTTATATAGTTTTCTTCTTCTTCTAGGTATTCAATATCGTTTTGAATTGAAGCATAATTGATTTTGCATCGGGATATCCTGCGGATTTGCAAACTGAGATTATTGTTATAGTTGCTTAGTTTAACGGGGCCTTCGGCGCATACGAGCGTATCTTTGGGTACTTCTTTTTGGAATATTTCGGCGGCCTTTTCGTCTCTCGGAAAATATACGGCTTCTATTTGCCCTGTCGTATCGTCCAATTTCATGGTAAGAAAAGGCTTGCCTGTTGTTTTTGCGATTTTTAAAGAAATAGCAGTCACTTTTCCGCAAACCGTCTGATTATCGCTCTCTGCTTTTAATGCTTCTGATATGTATTTGGGCATTCTTGAGATAGCCCCTACCACGCTTTCGAGGTCGCTTACTTCAATCACCTTTAGAGATGTTGTTTTTTGTGCCGCCGCTTTGCGCTTAATCATAGAAATATGGCTTTTCGGTTTATTATCCACAAAAAGTGCAACTTCTATATGTTCCATGATTTTTGATTCCAGAAAAGTCGCAAGTTTTGCGGCATACCCGTTGTTTTCCATAAAGCTATACACATACGGCGGCAAGCACATCCGTACGGTTATCGTATCATAACCCGTTTCTATTGCGATATCGCAATCTGACATTTTGCGGTAAACAAGCGGCGATTCTTCATAAATGAAATCATTTACACATTTGATAATATAAGACTCATCCGAAATCGTTTTTTTGTATAAAACCGTTGTATGATATGTAGGAGGGATGAGCTTACGAGTGATTGTCTCGACTTTTTCTCGCAACTCGTCAGTAAGTAAAAGGTCGTAGTCATTTGCGCGTAAAATCAATGTAATGACAAGAGTATTATCCCTGTTAAGGATTGCGGAAGACAGTTTAAAAATGCGTTCAGATTCCAATAGTTCGGAATTGAGATGATAGATATAACTCGCTCCGCCTTCCATTTAGCACTCCTCTACGAGCTTGAGTAGCTCCGCGATAATCTTATCGTTGGGCACGGTAGCGATAATTTTTTTATTTTTAATAATGGCAGATTGCATTTTGCCGCCGCAAACACCGAAATCCGCGCCTTTGGACTCGCCGATTCCGTTGACAACACAGCCCATTACGGCAATTTTTAGCCGTTTATGCAGATTTTGTGTTTTTTCTTCGAGTTCTGTCGCGATGCCCTCGACATCAATATTGGTTCTGGCGCAGGTAGGACAGGCGATCACCTCCACAAAGTCGCGTCGCAATCCGCAAGCGCGCAAAATTCTAATCCCAGCTACTATTTCATCTTCGGGTTTGGCAGACAACGATACGCGAATCGTGTCGCCAATACCGTCTAAAAGCAAACTCCCGATTGCAACAGAAGACTTAATTTGGCCAAAAGCGGGTGTGCCCGACTCTGTCAAACCAATATGAAGCGGATAATGACATCTTGCATCCAGTTCTCTGTATGCCTCTACCGTACATCGTACATCCGAAGATTTTACGGCGATGACGATATCGAAAAACCCCAAGTCTTCTAACATGGCGGCCGAATCCAACGCGATTCCCGCAAGGCGGACAGGCGTCACTTCACTTTTTAAAGAGCCTTGATTGACGCCGATTCTAATAGGAATGCGCCTTTCTTTTGCCGCTCGTACGATTTCTGAGACACCGTAACTGCCGATATTGGCGGGATTGATACGAATTTTCGCCGCTCCAGATTCGATTGCGGAAAGAGCCATTTTATAGTCAAAATGAACATCTGCAATAATGGGAACAGGCGCGCATTTTATAATCGATTGGAATGCCGTTGCCGATTCTTCGTCGGGTACGGAGACGCGTACAAGGTCTGCCCCCATTGCGGAAAGTCGGCTAATTTGCGCCAATGTCGCTTGAACATCTTGTGTGGAAGTATTGGTCATAGATTGTACGCTTACAGGCGCGCCGCCGCCTATGGTAACGCTGCCCGCTTTCACAGGTTTTTTCATTGGTATCACACCTCTAACTCTTAATCCAGTGGAACACATCCGCAAATATCGCAAACCCGAAAATCAAGACAAATCCCACCATATGGATGACAGCTTCAATTTTTTTGTTTATCGGCTTTTTGCGAATCCATTCTATAATACAGAATACCATGCGAGAGCCATCCAATGCGGGAATTGGCAACAAATTCATGACCGCAAGGTTTGCCGATATCAAGCACACCACATATGAAAGCATGGCGAATCCGCTTTTGGATGCTTCCGATATGACAGAAATGGTCGTAATGGGACCTCCTGCGTTTTCCATGCCCATTTTCCCGGTAAGAAGCATCCATAAAATTAGTACAATCTTATATACAAGGAAGAACATGAAGGAAAAAGACCTTCCCAAAGCGGAAAAGAAGTCCAGCTTTACCGCGGATAAGGCGCTGGTAAAACCGAATCCGTACTTTGTGATTGGGTTTCCGTTTGTGTCTAACTCAGGAACAAAATTCCCTTCGTTGTCATATGTTCCCAAAACATAATCGGCTCGTTGCAATGCCAAATGAACCCGTTCGCCTTCGCGCAGCACGTCAACATCCATTGTCTCCCCCGCATTAGAAAAGGCGGCCGAAACATCCTCGGCAAGTAAAACATTCATTTGTTTGCCATCTACCCGCAAAAAGACATCGCCTTCTTGCAATATAGTCTGATTGGCGGAATCTTCGTACACATTCGCAACGGAAGGCAACAGTTGTCCGTAAAATGTGAAGAATAGCGTAATAATCACCAATCCTGAGACAAAATTAAAAAAGGCACCTGAAAACAGCACGATAAGCCGCTTCCAAGGGGCTTGATTATTAAATGCAGTGGGACTGGTCGAATCGTCTTCTTCGTCTTCGAACTGGCAATATCCGCCTAGCGGTAATATGCGGATGGAAAACAGTTCTCCTGTTTTCTTACTTCTTTTTTTGAAAAGCGCCGGTCCGAATCCGATTGCAAACTCATTTATTTTGAATCCAAGCAGTTTACCGGATAAATAATGCCCAAACTCGTGTATCACTACCATAAACATCAACGCTAGAATTGCGATAAGCACATATCCGACTGTCGTCATTACGCCTGCAAAGGTCGCTCCTATCATCAACACACTACCTCCGTAGTTTTTTTAAACACTTTAAAGTATATTCTTTTACTTCTTTATCAATACCTGAAACTTGCTCTGACGAAGTGATTCCTCCGTCGGAAAAATGCGATAACGCTTCCGAAACAAGCTTCGGGATATCATAGAATCCGATTTGATCTTTTAAATATAGTTGTACCGCTAATTCGTCCGCGGCGCACGCTACCGCGCCTTTATAGTCGCTTACCAATTCTTGCGCAAAGGCAAGACACGGGAAGCGAACAAGGTCGGGTTTTTGGAAGGAGAGTGACCCGATTGCAGCAAGGTCCAATTCTTTTATGCCCGTAGGCAATCTTTTGCCCGCCATTAGAGCGTATTGGATGGGAAGACGCATATCGGGCATCGACAGGCTTGCCTTAAAGGAACCATCACGATAACCCACCAAAGCGTGCACGATACTTTGGCGGTGAATCACCACTTCAATATCGTTAATCCCAAACAAGTTTCGGGCTTCCACAACCTCCATACACTTATTAAACAGCGTTGCGGAGTCGATTGTTACTTTTTGCCCCATCACCCATGTGGGGTGCTTAAGAGCGTCTGCCGCGCGCGCGCTCGTCAGCTGTTCAGGGGTATAATCGCGGAACGCTCCTCCCGATGCCGTTAGCACGATTTTTTCGATGTTGTCTTTGTCTTCAAGACATTGCCAGACCGCCGAATGTTCGCTGTCTATCGGTATAATGGTTTTGCCTTCCTTTTTTGCGGTAGACATTACAAGCGCGCCCGCCGATACGATGCTTTCTTTGTTTGCCGTAGCTAGCTCTGCTCGGCTTTTTAATACCGCAAGAGTAGGCGCAAGTCCCGCCAAACCGCCGATACCGTTTACGACAAGGTCGCAATCGTTGTATATGGATGGATCTTGCAACGCGTTTAGGTCGCAGTATAACTTTACACCTTTGGGAGCAGCCAAATCATGGTTCGCGCATACGGCAATCCTTGGGCAAAACTCCGCAACTTGTTGCCACAAAAGAGTATGATTGGTTGCACAGGCCAACAGCGTAACTTGTACCCTGTCCCCTAAGCCACGGATGACATCCAATGTTTGTCTCCCGATAGAACCTGTGCTTCCCAATATGCCTATCTTCATGCGCTCTCCCTTATTAAATAAGAAACGCCATTACGATTGTGGTAAACAACAGCCCGAACAGGATGCTGTCCAGTCTATCCATAATGCCCCCGTGCGACCCGAATGCTTTGCTGAAATCTTTGATATCGAGTTCCCGTTTCAGACGGCTTGCGGCAAGATCCCCTATTTCGGAAATCACGCCGATTGCTCCGCCTATTAACAAATAGAACAAAATCGGATGCGTCAACACTTCGGTAAAACGCAAAGCATCGTTTACCGGAAGATTGACAACTTCGAACAAAAGATAGACAAGCGCCGATCCCAGTACTCCGCCAAAAATACCGCAAATACTGCCGCTATAGGTTTTTTTGGGACTGATTTTAGGGAAAATTTTGGGTCCTTTGAACAGCGTTCCGAGATAGTATGCGCAAGTATCGGCGCACATCGATGCGCCCACGGCAATTAAAAAGGGCAACATTCCGTAAGATACGGTAAGATACAGCCCTAGGGAGATAAGCATAAGCGGATAAACCAGTATAAAAAGCGT